>CAJOLJ010000128.1 GCA_905235445.1 uncultured Bacteroidales bacterium | reverse complement strand
GAATCAGGACCAGAACCAGGATCAGAATCAGGACCAAAACCAGGACCCTCAACAGCAAGGCCAGCAGCCCCAGGAGGCCCAGATATCTCCCCAGCAGGCCCAGCAGATGCTCCAGGCCATACAGGCCAAGGAGAAGCAGACCCAGGACAAGGTCAATGAGCGGAAGGCCGCTTTGTTGAAGTCCCGCGAGAAGGACAAGAACTGGTAGCGGAAGGACCGGAAAGAACCATTCAACAAGTGCAGAGTAAGAAGAAGTAGAAGCGTATGGATATGCGTATCATGATATCAAGAATGAACTTTACCCTCAGGGTGCTGCTCCTATCGGCACTCACCTCGGTGCTCTTCCACCTCGGGGCCCAGGCCCAGACATCCATAAAGGTGGAAGTTCCCAATGTGGTGGGACTGGACGAGCAGTTCAATGTGGTATTCATAATAGAGGGACAGGACGCCCCGACGGATTTCCAGTGGGACGGCGGGGATGCTTTCCAGGTGGTCTGGGGCCCGCAGAAAGGGACATCCACGTCGGTAAGCATCATTAACGGGAAACGTTCCCGCTCTTCACAGAGCACATACACCTACATCCTCTCTCCCCGCAAGGTCGGACGCTTCACCCTGCCGGTGGCTACCGCCAAGGTGAAGGGCAAGGAGATTTCCTCGAGTCCCGCAACCGTGGAGGTCGTATCCAACGGTTCTTCTTCCTCCTCCCAGGGTGGTTCTTCCTCCTCCCAGGGCGGCTCTTCCTCCCAGGGTTCATCCTCGCAGAGTGCCGCATCCACCGGGAACATTCCTGCCGAGGACCTTTTCATGAGGTTCACGTTGTCAAGGACCTCCGCAGTCATCGGTGAACCGATAACCGCTACACTGAAACTCTACCAGAGAGTCAACGTGGCAGGTTTTGAGGATGCCAAGTTCCCGACTTTCAATGGGTTCTGGAGCCAGGAAACCCTTTCCCCGACGAACATCACCTTCGAGAGGGAGAGCTACAATGACAAGATCTACAATACCGCCGTCCTGAGGAGCTATGTCATCATCCCCCAGCAGGCCGGAGCCCTTCAGATAGATCCCGCCGAGCTCGTGGTCCTGGTCAATGTCAGGGCCCCGTCAAGGGGACCCTCCAGCATTTTCGATTCATTCTTCGACGATGAGTACCGCACTGTCCGAAAGAGAATCTACACTCCCGCCGTTACGGTTAACGTGAAGGCGCTGCCCGCCGGTGCTCCCGCATCCTTCGGTGGCGGGGTGGGATCCTTCGACATGAAGGCAACCCTTAGCAAGGACTCTCTCAAGACCCATGAGGCCGCAACCCTCGTGGTCACCCTCTCGGGAAGGGGCAATGTCTCTCTCCTGGAAGCCCCTAAGATCAAGTTCCCCCACGACATCGAGGCTTATGACTCCAAGTCCACGGAGAACACGGACCGCGGCAGCGGCGGCACTTCCGGAAGCAAGACTTTCGAGTTCCCGTTCATCCCCAGAAGTTACGGTGACTTCGAGATCGAGCCCATAGAGTACACCTACTACGATGTCAAGAGCGGAGCTTACAGGACCCTCAAATCTCCCCCTATCCCGTTCCATGTCGAGAGGGGAGAGGGTGGAGCTGACTCAGGCCTCGAAGGGGGCGGAGGCTCCTCCCTCCCCGCAGTGGACCGCAAAGGGGTCAAGAACCTGGACGAGGACATCCGCTACATCTACACAAAGACCCCCGGAATGGATTCCAATGTGAACTTCATAGTCGGGAAAGCCTGGTACTGGATTGTGGCAGCCCTGCTGTTTGTCCTTGCGGCAGTATTCTACTTCTCGCTTCGCAAAGTCTGGAGCATGAGGGCTGACGTGAAGGGAACGAAGAACCGCAAGGCCACGAAGATGGCCCTCTCGCGCCTGAAGACGGCAGGGGATTTCCTGTCAAAGAATCTGCAGACCGCCTTCTACGAGGAACTTCACAGGGCCCTTCTCGGGTTCATCTCGGATAAACTCGGCATGGGAGTGGAGGACCTCAGCCACGACAACATCCGGGTCCGCCTATCCGAGGCCGGAGTGCCCGAGGGTGTGGTGGAAGAGTATCTCTCTCTTCTTGACAGTTGCGAGTACGCACGCTATTCGCCGGACAGCGGACACGAGGCCATGAAAGTACATTATGACAGTGCGGTAAAGGTTATTTCAGAGATGGATTCAAGTATGAAAGGCCGTCGTACGGTCTCCTCCTCCGCAAAGGGCGGCATGGCCCTCACTGTGGCAACCCTCATCCTGGGCATAGGTACCCTGTCCCCGGCATCAGCCATGGCACAGGGCAACTATCTCGACTCCCTGTGGGTCAGTGGCGTGTCAGCCTACGGACAGGGCCAGTGGACAGAGGCCCAGGATGCCTGGGAAGGAATTGTGGCAGCGGGTATCCAGTCCCCGCAGCTTCTTTACAACCTGGGCAACGCCTACTTCAAGGACGGGTACTATGCCAAGGCCTGCCTCAACTACGAAAGGGCCCTGAAACTGGATCCTTCCTACTCCGATGCCCGCTACAACCTGCAGTTCGCATCTTCCATGACCCAGGACCGGATAGACTCCGTGCCGGAGTTCTTCCTGAGTGTCTGGTTCAGGAACCTGTGCTACACCCTGGGCTCCAATACCTGGGCGGTGCTGGGTCTTGTATTCCTGCTTCTCACCCTCGTCCTTGTCCTTCTCTTCCTTCTCGGGGGGAGTGCCACAGTGAGGAGGCTGGGATTCTTCTCGGCAATCGTGACCCTGCTTCTGACAGTGATGTCAGTATGCTTCGCATCATGGCAGAAAAACGACTTCGAGAGAATGGACGAGGCAATCGTGATGGTTCCCGTCAGTTCGGCAGCCTCATCCCCTTCCAAGGACTCTTCCAAGGACCTCTTCGTCCTTCACGAAGGGACCAAGGTCAAGGTTCTTGACGAGGTCGGTGACTGGTACAATATCGAGATCTCGGACGGAAGGCAGGGCTGGATGAAAAAGAAGGACCTTGAGCTGATATAGTCCCTTCCCGATTGGACAAAAAAATATAGGGAGCCGAGAGAGTTCGGTTCCCTATTTCAGTATGGCTCATTGAGGGGCAGTGCCCCAAAAGCGAGGGGCCAGCGCTACTGGACCTGCCCTGTTTGCTCGATTACGCAGTCATGGCCGAGTGCATACTGGTCATAAGTGATTTTGCCGATGGAGTCTGCCTTGATGAGGCCGGACACCGGGTTCTTGATCTCGGTAATGTGTCCCTTTATGGAGGCATGGATGTTCCGGCTGTCTTCGAAGGCCCTGTCACAGGCGCTGTCAAATGTGCAGTCCTCCAGGGTTATCCCGTCAAGGTAGCACAGAGGCTGCTCTCCCGCAATGTGGCAGCGCACCAGTCTCACGTTCTTGGAGTGCCAGGCCAGATACTCCCCGTCCAGGGTGGAATCGTAAACCGTCACGTTCTCGCACTCCCAGAAAGAGTCCTTTGTCACAATGTCGGCATTGTGGACCTCGACGTCCTTGCAGTACTGGAAAATGTACTTGGAGCGGCAGTACAGCCCGTCCACATATACCCTGTCGCAGAACATGAAGGGATAGGTCCCGTCGTTCAGATACAGGTTCGTGGCCCTTATGTCGCTGACTTTCCAGAAGGTCTCGTCCGCATCGTTGATCCTGACATTCTCAAGGGTGAGCCCCCTCATTTCCCGGAAGAACTTCGGTCCGTCGATGACGCAGTCACGCATCTTCATGTCGTTGCTGTACCAGATGGCAGAGCGGGACTTGGGGTCGAAATAGCAGTCCTTGATGTCACTTCCGTCCACGTGCCACCAAGGGTACTTGCCATAGAATTTGCAGTCCCTGGCGACAAGGTTGCGGCAGAACTTGATGCCGGATTCCCCGTCAGTTATGGTGATATTCTCGAGAATGGTGTCCGTTATGCCGAACAGGGGTCTTTCCCCGCCGAAACTTTGGTCTTTGATTGTCTTCATGAAAGAAGAGGATGGCTGTTGGTAATGGTGAGAGTGTGTTTTTTGCTTGGCGCTCCCAAGTGGGGCTTTGATACCAACTGCAAAAATAATGCACGACCATCTTAAGCATCTACCAAAATTGCGGAAATCTGCCCCCTCTGACTTTTTTCTCGCCTAAGACCCACCACTCCGAGTATCTCCAGGCGCCCCCGTGAGCATCAGTGCCATCGGTACGCTCTTCCCTACGGGGGAGAGCCCGCATAGTTGCCCATTGACCCTGCGCTCGCTAAGACTTGCCACCGAGGAGCTGAAAACTGATAACGGGGTCGGGACCGCTTCGCAGCGGTCCCGGCCAGTATCATTATTATTGTCTGTTATGGGGTAAAAGAATCTTCACTGAAGGGCCTTCGCCATATCATTCATTCTTTAGCGACTCAACCGGATTTGCATGAGCTATTTTCAGGCAGTTCAGCACAACGACGGCCAGTACGACACAGAGCACAAGCAGGGTTCCTGCGATGAAGTACAGCGGATTCAAGGAGACTTTCTGGGCGAACTGCTCCAGCCACTTATGGGCTACAAACCATGCCGCTGCACTAGCCACGACTGCCATCGCAAGCGAGAGGGAGAGTATGTCCAGGGCGAAGATCCCCAGGATATCCTTCGAAGTGGCGCCGTTAATCTTTCGCACGGCCATCTCCTTGCTGCGCCGCAGAGACTCATCCTGGATGAAGCCGATAAGGCCCATAAGGGCAATCAGCAGGCTGAAAATGGACCCCAGGATAAGAGTGCTCCGCATCTTCTTGCTGTCATCATACGCCGCCCGCATCTGCTCCTCGTAGGACAGGATATTGATTTCCCGGCCCTCCAAGGCTTGTTCCAGCGCCCCACGAACTTTCGGCAGTGCCTCAGGCTTCACCTTAAAGAACGTATGGGGCATCCAGTAGGACATGGACCCGATCTCCCCGTAGAACAGGGCGCTTGGACGCGGGTCCACTCCGGTCAGATTGCCAATGAGATAGGACTTATAGACTCCCGTGATGGTGAAGTAACTCCTTTCAGTGTAACTCTCTCTGTCGTGACCGGTAATGAATACCTGCTTTCCCAGGGCCCCGTCACTCCAATCGGCAAACTCCGCCATCTTGCTTACGAACTTTTCATCCACAACGATTTCGGAGGAATTCCCCGGAGCCCTGCCTTCCAGGAACTCAATGCCCATCAGCTCGTAGAAACCGTCTGAACATTCATACTGGTCGGCGATATTGAACAGTTCCCTCTCATCGTCGGGAAGATACACGTTGTCTCCGTTGGAACCTTTGAAAGGCAGGTTGTAGGCGGTTGCCACACCACTCACTTCCGGCATACTCTCCAAGGCGCTGACGGCACGGGTGATGGCCTGTCGGTCGCCATCGAACATACTGAAATAATACAGGTTATCATAGTCGTACCCGGTATCTGCGTGAGAAACCAGCTGGTACTGCTGGCCGATAAAGAGCATCATCACAACCAGGAACACGTTGATAAGCACCTGGACGCCGAGGAGTCCGAGTTTCCAGTTGCGGGAGTTTTCTTTGTAGTTCTTAAGCGCTTCATAGACCGGGATGCGCTGATACAGTTCTGCCGGAACCACAATCGATACTGCCAGCACGAACAGGATTACCGCTGAGATGGCAACTATGCTCCGGGGCACCAGCAGAGTGCGGAACGGAACGCCAAGCAGGTTCTCCACGATGCTCCGGCCTGCAAAAATGACAATGGCGGCCAGCCCCAGCGAAAGGAGGATATGCAGCAGCGCCTCCTTTGTCAGCATGCCGTAGATTTGTCTCCCCCCGGCTCCATAGCACTTCCGTACGCCCACTTCCTTGCTGCGCTTCACCATCGAAGAAATCACTATCAGGATGTAGTTCAGAAGCGAGATGAGTATGAGCAGGGCGGCAACGATGGACAGCAGGATAACCTGCGATTTCACTTCGGGGTTGGATGTGTGCAGGTTGCTGAAAGGCTTCAGGAAATAACGCAAAGTGGTACCGCTCGCTTCCAGCATTTCCAAAGGCTGATGGGCCTCCTGCATCTTCCGGATGGCATCGCCCAGCGTGTTGGGGTCCACCCTCTTCATCAACTTCACGTATCCCTTATACCGGTCATTCCCGAGCCAGTTATCAGTGCTCTGCTTGCCGTAAGTCTCCATCGAAAGCAAGATGTCATAGCTCAGCGTCCCATTCTTCGGGAAGTCTTCGAACACGCCCTCGATGGTCATTTTAAGGCCCGTCATGTCCTCGTTGGCAATCTGTTTGCCTAGGCAATCCCCTACACCGCCAAGTTTCTGGGCGAAGCTTCGGCTCACCATGACGCAACCCCATTTCCCAAGGGCATTCTTCGGGTCGCCGGCAAGGATCGGCCGGTCGAAAACCTTGAAGAAACAAGTATCTGCACATACGAGCGTTCCTTTCAGCTTATTGCCATCCTCGTCCAGGTACGTGTCCCCATTGAATACGTACGTGGTGCGTGTACCCGTTTCCACGCCGGGGACCTCATTCATGAAGCCCCCTGCCACGGCGCCGCTGACCTGGCTGAAATCCTTCTCTTCCCCCTGTTGGGAGGCCCAGGTGTTGATGATGTACACCCTGTCGATGTCCTTGTAAAAACTGTCGTAGCTGAGTTCAAAGAACACTTTCGCAATCAGCACGATCCCCACCGCCAGGCCGATGCCCAGCGACAGCACTTTAATCGGTATGTCTTTGTTGATTTTCATATGAAAAGTGGATAAAGAGGGAACCCCTTATATCGTGGTACCTACACTAACTACAATCGAAAAAGGCATTTGGTAAAGGGGCCCCTCAGCTCCATGTCCGATTGTCGTGGAATCCTAAAGTTCGTTCTTGACGTCCGACACAATCTTCCCGTCGAAGAGGTCGATTGTCCTCTGGGCCATGGAGGCGTCCTTGGGGGAGTGGGTGACCATCACAATGGTGGTACCCTCACGGTTCAGTTCGCAAAGAAGGTCCATGACCTCCTTGCCGTTCTTGGAGTCAAGGTTTCCGGTGGGCTCGTCGGCAAGGATGAGGGAAGGTCCCGCCACCACGGCACGGGCTATGGCCACCCTCTGCTGCTGTCCTCCGGAGAGCTGCTGGGGGAAGTGCCCCGCCCTGTGGGAGATGTTCATGCGCTCCATGATCTCGGTGACTCTGCTTTTCCTCTCGGAGGAGGGGATGCTGAGGTAACGCAGGGGGAGTTCGATGTTCTCGTATACGTTCAG
>CAJOLJ010000127.1 GCA_905235445.1 uncultured Bacteroidales bacterium | reverse complement strand
AAGATAATATTCTACGTGGAATACGTCCCCACCGAGCCCGGGACGGAGCATCTCGCCTTAAGTGAGGGGGACAACATCCGCATGGCACAGCTTCTGGATATCCAGTGGAACAAACACGATGACATCATCTTCCTTTCTTTCCCCGGTGACGAGAAGGAAATGGGCGGATGCCTCGCAGGTGGAAGAGGCTTCTTCCACATAGGTCCCGACGGCAGTGCTGAGCCATGTCCCTTCTCACCTTTCTCAGACAGTTCGGTCCTCGGTGAAGGCGGAGTGCTGGGGGCACTTAAGTCTCCCCTATTCCGCAGGCTCCGGGAAGCGGGACTCATCGGAGGGGAACACACGGGAGGCTGCGCCCTGTGGGAGCACAGGGACGAAGTGGAGGCACTCCTTTCAGTATAGGCCGGCATCCGTTATACCCTCAGTCCAATCCTTGACTCACAATACACCACCGAAAACAACATACAAAATCACTGCATCATGAACATAGAAATCCGTTACTTTAGCCGCACAGGGCACACCAAGACCATGGCCAGGACCGTGGCTTCGGTACTGGGAAAGACAGCCAGGAGCCTCGACGTCCCCCTCGGGGAGGAAAAGGTTGACATTCTTCTTCTTGGCACATCCGTCTACTACGCAGGAGTGGACAAGGCCGTCAAGAAGTTCATATCCACCCTCACTCCCGACAAGGTCGGGAAAGTCATCTGCTTCGGATCCGCAGGCATCATCGACTCCTCATACGCCCAGGTCAAGGGACTCCTCCAGAAGCAGGGAGTAAACGTAGATGACAGGGAGTTCCACTGCAGAGGCGAGATGTTCAAGATCCATGCGGGACATCCCGATGAGAAGGACCTTGCCGACCTGAAGGCATGGACCGAGGGACTCTCACTGCTGTAGGCCCCTCGGCCTGGGGGGCCTCCCCTTAAGAGCGAGACAAGACACGATGAAGCTGCCCGACATTGAAGGCAGCTTTGTTTGTTTTATAGGTGAAGAAGCGCACAGGTATAGCGGGAAAGAGTTCCGGTAACAGCCTATCTGAAAGAAAAGTGGCCTTGAAAGAAAAGGAAGCCATGCGGAGGGTTCCGTACGCAGCCAACTACATTGCCACCCACGGCACTTATCCTACTTGTGCCTCCTGCTACTTGTGAATGCCACTCTTGGAAACGACATCTGTCAACCCGGCATTCTTCTGCCGGATAGCGGCATGCCTGACACTGAAATAAGGGAATGTCGAAATGACATTCCCTTATTAGTTGGTGGGTATTGCAAAGAAGAAGCAAGGCTGGAAGTGCAACACAAGCCGGAGAAACACTTCCCGGATGGAGAACAACATAATTCCAGCACTGAGAGTTGTTACAGTATTGATGTCCTTTCAGATACTGGGGGAGTTTGTCTTTGTTCTGCCCTTCTGTCTTCTCCTTTACTTTCTTCTGAGGATGGCTTACTCTTAGGGCAAAGCGCAGAACAGACGGACACTGAGCCCGAAGGTGCGGAAGTAGCTGCCAACGTTGCAATTGTCTTTGTCGTATTCGCCGAAGTATAGACAATCGGATTGGCCCTCGTACATCGGGCCGGAAAGAGTCGAGGACCAGTATTGGCCATAATTACCTTGGAGGCCGGGGTACCCGCTGGAGGTGTAGCCTGCGGCGGGAAGGAAGAGAGTCTTACCGGTGACGACAGTGAACAATTTTCCTTTCACCTCGTTCTGGGTAGCCAAGGAATTCGTCAATTTCGCAAAGCTTGCCAGTTCATCCTTAGTTGGAAGTCTCCATACGCCCGATGCTTTGTAGTCATCAGCACCATCTTCGGAGCCATCCGTGAAGTTCTTGAGGGCTTCAGCATAAGTATAAGTATAATCGGCAATATTGGTCCCAGAATTGTAGGGGCCATAGTCCTCTTCTGTCCTTGCACTCTCGTTCATCGTGGCGACGACGTAAGGCTCCTTGTTCCCATCTTCGTCCACATCGAGGTCAACCCTCATTGCCTCCCTGCCATTGTACATTCCCTTTGTTCCTGCCGGGTCGGCCGCAGAGAGAGTAGGGCGGTTAACCCTATAGGACGTTCCGGCGATGTAGGACTTATTGCTAAGTGATACCGTGGGGACGTCACCTATGAACAATGTGTAGGTCCTGGCTGTTGCTCCTGGCTTGAATGCGACAGCTACAGTGGCGGTGCCGGAGTCATCAGCACTTACAGACCCGGTAATGTGGACTGCATCCTCGGCAGAATCATTGAACGTTGTGAACTTCTTTTCGGAATCCACCGTGGTTGTCACCGAGGACACCTTGACATTCGCATATGCGGCATCCGCCTCAAGTCCGCCAATGATGAAGGTGATGACGCAGTTCTGGGGCTCGAGAGAGAAGAGGTCCTGTGCGCTGTCATAGGTTGTTGACACCTCGCAGCTGAACTGCTCTATCGCACCCTCCTTCGAGAGGGCGAAGCACTTGGAAGGGTCGGTCGTGACTTCCTTGGAATATTCTTCAGTCCCAGTGACGGACAGGAATCCTTTGGACTCGTAATCCTTAGGCAGCAGCTGGGCTTTAACCGATGTGGCGTCCGAAAGGAGATCGTGATAAGACAATTCTGTTGCATCGTTCTGGGTGTAAATGTCCCCCTTGAATCTCGAGCCGTCCACATAATCGAGGACACCTGAGAACTGGCCCGCATCAGAGTGCGTGCCTGAAATGAAAAGCTTGTCGCCGGAGGTGAATTCCAGCATCGAGGTCCCGGTGTTGAACTGAGCCTTGGAGGAGGGGTCATCCGCAGAGCGGACGGCACCTATGGTGGCGGGGATGGAGTGGACCGCGGCGCTCTCCTCGGATTCAGGTACGATTTCAGTGACTGGCTCCTTATTGCAGGAGGCGAAGAGGGTAAGTGCGGCCACGGACAGGGCCGCAAGCATAATGTTACGGTTCTTTTTCATAGCTATTCCGACTAAACATTACTCATTCACTTCACCCCATACATTACCCGACTTGGCCCCGGGCGAGTTGCAGAGGATTCCTTCTAGACGCAGTACCGCCACCTCCGCCTGGGGAGGGCTGTACACTTCTTTTTCTAATGTCCTTTCCATAGATTTTTTGATTTTATGATGTTTGATTGTTTATGACAACTTCACTTTTGCTTACCAGGGCCGGGCGGGATATGGCATCCCACGAAGTCTGAGGCAGAAGGATTGATCCGGGTGATGAGGGAATTCGAGCAGAAGTTGAACAGGGAGTTCCCCCCGGTGCAAAAAAAGGTTTGCCGCACCCAGCAGGAAACTATGGGCACGACAAATGACGGGACAGCCTGCAGAAAGCCGCCCTGACCTAAATAAGTATTTGGTAATTAAATATTTACCCCCCCCGAATTAAAGAGGACGGGATTCTGGCACAAGAAAATGCCGAAAGGCGGGTATGCTTTTCTTCGAATCACGATGCAAGTTTAGGGAATATTTTCTGACATTCCTACAAACAAATCATGATTAACCGTTTTAGACATTGGGGAAAACCTTAACAGGAAGATTGGACCATGCTGCGCACAGAGAGAAAATCCCCAAGGCACATTGCTTGACGGTTCATACAGCGTGCATGTCAGGAGCAGCAGCCAACCGGGGGGAAGTTCACCCCCGCCGGGGAGTGCGAGTAGCCCTGCGGTGCGGTGGGGCTTAGTCAATCGCACATAATGGCCGGTAGATTCAGAGCTATTCTAAACAGAATCTGTTATCTTCCTTCAACATAGGATCTTTGAGGGAACAGACTTCTGCCTCTTCCGAATCATCCTCAAAGAAGATTAAGCAGTTGCTGGAACTGGCCGGTATTGACCGTATGGTACCGATTTATAACGAGAAGACCGGCGAGAACGAGTACTTCCCCCTGTGGCAGTGCGCAAGCAGCAAGACCGCCCGCTCCACCTGCGTGGATACCATGGCCAAATACCAGATAGACATGTACGCCTCCGGCCTTCACCGCCGTGGCAGCAAGGCCGTGGAGCGCTACTCCAACATGGAGATTCGTGATGACTTCGTCCTCCGCAACATTGCCTTCCGACAAAAGGCCTGCAAGGTGGACAATGATTTGAAACTGGACAATATGATTATCTTCGCAGAAATATGAACTGTGAGTTATGAACTTTGAGTCGTTAGTACATAGTATCAATGCGGTCCATGAGCCCCTGCAGGCACAAGCCGCCCACGCTGTCAACCTTGCCCTGACTGCAAGGAATTGGCTGATAGGATACTATATCGTAGAGTTTGAGCAACATGGGGAGGACCGTGCCGCGTATGGGGAGAAACTGCTTAAGAATCTTGAAATACGAGTTAAGAAAAAAGGGCTCACAGAGCGCCGATTCCGCGAATTCAGACGACTATATTCTGTATATCCGCAGCTTGGAGTTGAAGTTGTGGGATACCTCTCAAATAGCGCATTGGTGATTCGGCGGACGTCCGCCGAATCTCCTGAAACTACGGGATGGATGCTTCCGGCAAAGATGCTTTTCAATAGAATTTCCTACTCCAACTTGAACTTGATTTCAATGATAGAAGATCCTGTAAAGAGAGCCTTCTATGAAATTGAGAATATTAAAGGCTGCTGGTCAAACAGAGAACTTGACAGACAGATTAGCTCATTGTATTTTGAACGGAGCGGGCTCTCTAAGAATAAAGCAGCCTTGTCTGCCATGATGAAACAGCAGGCGGTTCAATTAACTCCGGCCGATGTCCTTCACGAGCCCGTAGCTTTAGAGTTCCTGGGGCTGGAGAAAAAAGAAAAATGGACCGAAAATGATCTTGAAGAGGCTATTGTCAGTCATCTTAAGGACTTTCTCTTGGAAATGGGGAATGGATTCTGCTTTGAATTTCGTCAGAAACGCATCCTTATCGATCAGGATTACTTCAAGGCAGACCTTATCTTCTATCATCGCATTCTCAAATGCCATATAATCGTGGATGTTAAGATTGACCGTTTCCACCATGAATATGCATCTCAAATGAATACGTACCCCAATTACTACAAATACCAGGTAATGCGGCCGGATGATAACCCTCCGGTTGGTATTCTTCTTTGTACCGGGAAAGGCGATACGCTGGTGAAATACGCTACGGCAGGTCTGGATCAGAATATCTTCGTTCAGAAGTATATGGTAAGTCTCCCCAGCGTGGATGATTTGACAACCTATGTGGCCGATGAAACGCAGAAATAGATTTTGCGCCTGTCTATGTCCAAAACTGAGGATAACCAGCAATAACCTGGTTCGGCATCATAACGTCCATCCCCCAAACGCTCATCCCGGATGATGAACGGCGCCAGGGCGTGAACCGGGGAATCTTGATAGCGCTCACGCTATTTCTCGCTTTCCTTTTCATCTACTGACTGTTCAAGGATTTGGCTGGGATAACTGACACCTCCAGGCATCCTTTCCTGCCGGTCGTTCTGGAACTGGCCAAGGTCCTTGCCTGGGTCATCATCTACCTGGCGGCTTGCTGGGGCGTCAGGGTTTGCGAACATGTAGTCACGTTGAAATCAGAGAAACCTGCTCCAGCCGTTTCTCAGGAGGTTCAAATATCCATTCCACCGGGAATTGACCTTTCGCAGCCAGACCCTCTTCCGTCCGGGACCTCTTCACACAGGGAACCAAGCAGTACGTCATTTCCAACCTGTACGATTGGATAGTCCTCGAGGGCACCTGTAAATATTGTCCTCACCAAGAACCACCTCATCAAAAGCAAGAGCCCCAGCAAACTGCAAAATGATGCGGCTGTGGCTTATCATTGCATTCCAAGTCAGTGAGGCGAGAGACCTCCCCCTTTCTTAGGCATACTGCCAAGGCGCTCTCTTTCCGCCTCGAACTCACTGAGGCGTATATCCTCTATCTTTCCACGGACTACCCTCCTTCGGTCCCAGCTCTCGCTGCGGCACTTAACCGAGTTAAGGGCGGCAAGCACGTCCACCGCTCCCCCATCACTGTACATGCCGGACAGTTCCTCGGCGACAAGAGGGGAAAAGCGTGAAGTGAAAATGTCATGCGCCTCCCGAAGGATCAGTTCCTTCTCCTCCTTTTCAAGACTCTCCCATAGTATCTTAGTGTGGAACCTGTCAGGGTCATCGCCTCCTGTCAGGTATCCCCTGTTCACGGGGATATTCCCCAGGAACTCCACGGCGAGAGTGTCCCCCCTGCTGTCCAGGGAGTCCGTTCCCGGGTCATTCACCACGGAAACCTCGTATATCCTTGAAAGGGGGAACTTCCCGAGCCAGGGAATCTGGCCCCTCAAGGATATCTCATCATGGAACAGGACGGACAGGTTCTCCTGGATGAACCTCTCATCCAGGGAGGAGGCAAGGATCTCCTCTTTTATGTACCTCACGGAATCGGGGTCGGTGGTAGCCCTGTTCTCCAGGAAGAGCATGTTGAGGCAAAGGGCGGTAGTAGTGAGATCCTCCCGCATTGAGTCCATCCGGGTCCTCGTGTTTTCGAGTTCCTGGCCCAGCCTGTCGACATCCTTACTCTCTGTATGATGACGGAGGGCATACTTCTCCAGGACAGCGTCAGTGGAGAGGTGGTCCACTTTCCTCTGGATGGCGGCAGCCCTCTTCGCTATCTCCCTTTGGCGGGCTACCGGGTTAAGTGACAACATCGAGGCACCTTCAAGATCCCGCTGGAAGGCCTTGAGCTCCTCCCTCACTGCGGTGGCCTTGTCGCCGAAGGAGGACAGTTCCCCCTCCAGGGAGGCGGTGTTTCTGAAATCCAATTCTTTAAGACGAAGCGAAAGGGACTTCTCGACGCTTATGTCAAGGGAGGAGGAAAGGGCATCCTCAACCTCGGAGAGCTGCCCGAGGGTGCGGGAGAGTTCCTCACGCTTTTGGAGAAGCTGCTCGCAGGCGAACTCATTATACGCCTCCAGGGTCCTTCGGATGGAAAGGGCATGGTCCGCTGCCATATTGGCCTCGTCATAGATGGAGTGCACGTCCCTGTAATGCAGGCGGGACCCACCACGGCCACGGCCTAGGCCGAAGGGTGTCATCCTCTCGACATAGAGCTCGTATATGCGCCTTCTTTCATAGATTGCCATGTAGTGCTGGGCATCCAGCAGCGTGAGCGTCCTGGAGGTGTCCCCATCCAGGACAGTCCTGCTTCGAAGCGGTGTCACGTGGACATGGATGTGGGGCGAGGTCTCGTCCATGTGAAGGACGGCAAGGTGTACATTGTCCTTGCCGAAGACATCACACACGAAGCGCCAGCTC
>CAJOLJ010000126.1 GCA_905235445.1 uncultured Bacteroidales bacterium | reverse complement strand
CCCGTTTATCTCTGGACGTGTCACGATGAGCCAATGGGATTCCAGCTGGGAATCAATCGCATTCCAGTCTATTCCCCTGCGGTTCCAGTTCACATCCTCTTTCTGGCCGAAAAGCACGGACAGCCCTCCCACTTCACTGACTGACGTAATGACAAGTATGCGGTCGTCTTTCTGGAGGACCGAGGTGGAATCCGGTATTATGACCTTCCCAGCCCTCCATAGCCTGGAGATGATGAAAGGGTTCTTTGTAATGCGGGACACTTCCTGTACCGTCTTTCCGAAGATCGCCGGGTTCTGTACGAAGAAGGTCGCGATGTAGGTGCTGTCCGTCCCGGAGTCCTTTCCCAGAGGATCCGAAGGACGGATGAGGACCTTCCGCATGAATATCATGGCGAGGATTACGCCAACGACTCCCAGCGGATAAGTGGCAGCGCAAGCCAGGGCAGGAGACGCCGCATCAAGTCCCGCGGAAGAGAGGGTCTGCTGGGCTGCGGCAAGGGCGGGAGTGTTGGTGGTCGCCCCGCAAAGGATGCCCACCATGTCAGGCAGGGACACCCCTTGTACAGAGAGTGAGCCCAAGGGCGAAAAGCGTTCCGAGCAGGACTACGCCAACCGCCAGGGCATTGAGTTCCAGCCCCCCTTTCCTGAAAGAGTTGAAGAAACCGGGGCCCACCTGCAGTCCCAGGGCATAGACGAAGATGACGAGCCCGAAGTTCTGGGCGAAAGAGAGCATTGCAGGGTCGATGCCCAGGCCGAAATGACCGGCAATGATGCCACAGAAGAATACGAATGTCACCCCGAGCGATATTCCCTTCACTTTCAACCTGCCAAGAAGCAGTCCGACTACGATAATGAGGAAGATGACCACTACCGCCTGGAGGGCGGAATGGTTGAAAAGAATGGTATCCATGAACTCTTTCATCTCTCTTCTGGGTGCTCTTACCGTAAATCGCTGCTTATGATGGGGGCCCATCTTTCAAAAGCGGGCGCAAAAGTAGCAAAAGCGGGAGACTTCACCAAAAGGGCTTCTGCGGATAGCGCAAAAAAGCTTAACTTTGACAAAACGTTTGTCCATGAGGGCATGGAACCTGACTCAACATCATACAAATCTCATGAAAGGCTTTTTCTTGACAACGCTTCTGTCCCTTGCCCTGGGGGCGGGACTGTGGGCCCAGGAGAGTGACTGGCACGGAAAACTGGAAGTGGGCCCCTCCTCCATTACAATGGTTTTTCATCTGGGTGAAGATAACGGGAAGCTGGACGTACCCGACCAGGGAGCGAAGGACATACCAATGGAAGTGAGCCTATCACCCATGATGAATCTGAAGATTTCCATACCGGTCATAAACGCCAGGTACGAGGGCCTCATGCTAGGAAACAAGATAGTGGGGACTTTCACCCAGCACGGCCAGAGTTTCCCGCTGACACTCATGCCCGGCCTGCCACAGATAAGACGTCCTCAGACCCCAACCCCTCCGTTCCCGTATTCCACCGAGGAAGTCTCTTTCAGGAACGGGGATGCCTTGCTAAGAGGCACGCTGGTTCTTCCCGAGGGCTGCACAAAAGATACGCCTGCGGTAGTCTTCGTCACAGGAAGCGGACTTCAGAACCGAGACGAGGAAATCTACTCACACAAGCCTTTTGCGGTCTTAGCCGATGCTCTCGCAAGAGCCGGTATAGCATCCATGCGCTACGATGACAGGGGTTTCGGGCAGTCAACGGGAGATGTCGTGAATGCGACAACGGAAGACCTGAAGAATGATGCCATGGCGGGAGTGCTTCTGATGCGTGAGCGTTTCAACAAGGTGGGTGTGTTGGGCCACAGCGAAGGCGGCGCCATAGCACTCATGCTAGCATCGGAAGGAAAGACGGATTTCATAGTATCCCTTGCAGGTGCTGTCATCTCCATGAAGGAGACCCTCATATGGCAGAACCGACGGCTGCTCTACGACTCAGGGTACTCCGATGAAGTCGTAGACGAGTACTGCAAGGCACTTTCGGAAGTGTTCGATTCCGCCATTAATGGCACCCACTCCCCATCGGTCCAAGGGTATGACCTGCCCCCAGGAATGAAGACGAACCTTGAGGCAGTGGGCAGGCAGTGCAGCACCCCCTACATGAGATATCTCCTGAAGATGGACCTGACCGATTCCCTCGGGAGGGTCACATGTCCTGTGCTGGCACTTAACGGGAGTCTCGATGTCCAGGTATGGGGAGAGAGGAACCTGTCCGTTTTGAAAGAGCGTCTTCCATCGACCCCGGGCAACAGCATTCACGGGGTTGAAGGCCTCAATCACCTCTTCCAGCACTGCAAGACCGGCACGGCGGAAGAGTACAAGGACATCGAGGAAACCATCTCCCCCGAGGTCCTCTCAGAAATCGTAACCTGGGTAAATGGATTGTGATAAGTGACACAGGATAGGCAATTTAAGGCATCATGACTTTACAGGACATCGCTTCATATATCCGGGAAAATGAGAGGAACATCTGCCAGATTTGCGTCCGGAAGGACGGACGCGAGATCTATTCCGAGCAGTGGAACGGCTATCTCAAGACGGACTGCACCCACATTATGTCTGCGACAAAAAGTGTCACAGCGCTTCTTGTGGGCATTGCGATTGACCGTGGCATGATCCGAAGCATCGACGAGAAGGTACTGTCATTCTTCCCGCAGTACAAGGTGAAAAGAGGCGAAAAGACGATCCACGACATTGCCATCAGGCATCTTCTCACTATGAGGGCTCCCTACAAGGGCAAAGGTGACCCTTGGTCAAAGGTCTGTTCCAGCGGGAACTGGACCGAAGCCTCGCTTGATTTCCTGGGAGGGAAAGGGGGCATTACCGGTGAGTTCCAATACAGGACAGTCTGCCTTCACGTCCTTTCGGGAATACTCCACGAGGCTACCGGCATGAAAACAGTGGATTTCGCGAATGAGTATCTCTTCTCCCCTCTTGGCATTGCGGAGCACAGGAACTTCTACGCCTACGACGCCCTGCAGCACAGGGAGTTCACCATATCAAAGACTCCAAAAGAGAATGTCTGGTTCGCCGACCCCCAGGGTCTCGGGACCCCGGGATACGGACTTTGCATGAGCGCCGCCGATATGGCACGTATTGGACAGCTATGCCTGGATAATGGTCTTTGGGACGGGAAACGCATAGTATCGAAGGAGTGGATATCCGAAATGACCACTCCGGTAAGCGTGGAAAGCAAGCATTTCCGGGGAATGCAGTACGGGTTCCTGTGGTGGATCATCCATCCTGAAAGGAACATCTATGCCGCCATCGGAAACAGCGGCAATGTTATCTACGTGAACCCCGATGAAAATATCGTCGTATCGGTGTCATCGTTCTTCAAGCCGACCGTATTTGACAGGGTGGATTTCATAGAAGAGATTCTTCTGCCCTGTTTCAGGGGGTAAACCACAGAAGCAATCACACCGGGATACAGGTTCAATAATAGCCTTCCCGCCTTATTCCCTCGAAACTCCGGGAATTGACAGGATATTTCTTTTGTGACATAGCTTTATGGAAGTTCCTCGGGCATCTATCCTGACGCAAGTGCAATAAGAAGGATAAATCATCATCTTACATGAGCGGTCATTGCCACGTACAAAGATGGAATTCTTTCATGACTTAGATGATATATCGTTATTGCAGGGCAAGGGACAGTGCTGTAGGGGGCACTCTGCAAGGCCTTCAGAGTGGATCGTAAGGGGTCAGCGTTTGTCCGCACAAGATAGCCCAAAGGCCAAAGGCCTATGTGACAAAGCATTTGTAAAAACAGTGTTCAGGTGATAGTGGGAAAACATAAAATTCTTCTTGCGCAGGCACAATTTTCCCTTTGTTTCCCTTGCATATCCCGGCAAGATTTCCTAAAACAGCATATTACGGTATCGGTAGAAAGGTTTATCCGGTGCCACGAACTCATAAGTTTTTTAGTTATGTACAACACCATCAAGACCGTGTTGTCGGCACTTGTTCTTTTCGTGCTGGCAACCTCCTGCGAGAAGGCGTTCGAAGCCTTCCCCTTCATCACAATCCCCTCCTACAACACCCCTTCCGACAACTCCTCTTCCGAGGATGGTTCCGCTTCCACGGACTGCGGTGACGCTACCTCTTCCTCCTCCGCCGCCAGCGAGGATTCCACATTCTTCCACTCCCTCGAGGGACAGCTCTGGGCCAGGACTAAGACCTATCACATGGTACTGGGTCCGAAAGGGGAGAAGGAAGTCCGCTACACGTACAGGTGCCTGAGTTTCGACTCCGGGACCGACTACTGTGAGTTCGAGCTCTATCTTCCCAAAGACGCTCCCCTCCCCTGCGGGGAAAGCGTGGAAGGCACCCTCAAAAGGGGAAAATACTCCCTTGAGGGGAACCACATCTCATTCAGCGGCACGTCCCTCGACTCTGGATTCATTGAGGGCAACAACATGAGCATCTGTGAGTGGACAGCGGACATCGGACACTCTCCACTTATTGCCACGACACTTACTCTCTACACAGATGAGTAAAGCGCACCAGGGTGCGCGGGAAAGACCATAACGCTTCGGGGGTGCCTTTTCGGCACCCCCTTTCTTTTCAGTTATCCTGTGATTCTTCTTCCGTCATGCTTTCTTCCTCCGCCCCGGAAGACTTGTCCTTCAAACCTGAACGTACATCCTTGATGGTATCAAAAGTGGCCGTGCTCCTGAACCTTCCATTTCCCTTCCTCAGTTCATCCAGATAACTTGCCGTGATCACTCCGGAAGGAAGAGCTATGATGGCTATCCCGAAAAGCGATGACATCATTCCCACGAACCTTCCTATCTCGGTAACCGGACACACATCCCCGTATCCGACAGTTGTGAGGGTCACCGTTGCCCAGTACAGGGCATCGAAGAAAGTCTGGAATGTGGGCTCCCCTGTCACGGGGTTCAGACGGGGCTCGACATTGAACATTATGAGAGCTGTCAGGAACACATAGAATATGGCTATTACAAGCAGGGAGAGCATGACCGACTTTTCTTTCTTCAGGACCCTGGCCAGCAGCTGGATCTGCCAGGAATACCTGAGGAGCTTGAAGACCCGGACAATCTTCGCCGCACGGGTGAGCCTAAAGAGCTTGAAGCCTTTATTTATGACGCTCAGCGCAGGCAGTATCGACAGCAAGTCTATTATCGCCATCGGGGTGAACGGGTACAGCAGGAAAGACCATTTCCCCTTTCCCATCTTCATGTCAGCGGTTATCCACCGGAGGAGATAGTCCAAAATGAAGACACCCACGCAGACCTTCTCCGTAATCCTGAAAAAGGGATAGTCGGTAAGGAACATAAGAGGGACAATGCTCAAAATAATGAATACGAGCATCAGAGCCCAGTAGATCTCGTCCGCAAGGGAGTCGTTCCTGCTTACCTCTACGACACTGTAAATCTTCTTTCTCATCTGGGGTTAATTCTTAGGTTGCGTTGCACTCACAAAAGATGACCGGCCGGAGGGTCTTGCCCCCACCTCTCAGTCCAGCAGTATGTCATTTCCCGCATCTTCATCGTCCAGGCGAAGAAGGGAGCGCAGGTACTGTTCTTCCGAAGAGGAGATATCGCAGTCCACGACGGACACCTCCTTGCAAAAGCGGTACAGCAGGATGCGGTAGCGCCTGTCCGCCTCGGGGTCGTACATCGAGAGGATTTCCGATACCAGGGAGGATGTGCGCATCAGCGGGACGAAATCCACGCACTCGGTGATGTAGCTTACCATCGCATCCAGGTCGATAATTATCTGGGGGACTTCGCCCAGTTGCGAGTACAGCATGCAGTAATCCGGACGGTACACTTTCGAGAGGATGCCAAGAAGGGAGAGGCCCTCCTTGCTGCCCAGGCTGGTCGGATGGTCCAGGCCGTTGTAGCAGTTCACGATGTCCATCAGAAGGCAGAGCATCAGGTCCTCATCCCCCTCGAAGCCTTCCATGGGAAGAAGGTCCCGAAGCCACTGGTGCGCATCCTGGGAGGAGGCGACTTCCTTCCGGAAGAAATCAAGCAGGTCGGAGGTGCATTTGTCCACTTCGTTGAAGTATGCCTCGCTTGGGCATGCCCCACAAAGGTCCACATCGGGAGCATCGGGATCAGCATTCTTTGAAGTGACACTCCGAAGGGCACTTAGGTAGTTTTCAAAGCATTTCATACTCACTAAGTTATAATGAAAAAAGGAGAGGTACTGGCCTTTGGCTGTTCCAGTCACGTTGTAAAGTTAATTATTTTAAGGGAACCTTGAGTACACACTGCGCCCATTCATCTTGAATGAAGTCTACGGAGCGGGATACCGCACAATTCAATATCTACCATGCAGAAAAACCCCTGGACGGGGGATATCCGCAGGGAAAAAGATATAGGAGAGTGGATGGACATCCCCCGCCCCTCGAATGGGACGGGGGGAAAGAAGGAGGAGGAGACTAGTTCTGCTCCTTTCTTGTGAATATACAGGAGTCAGAGCCGAAAATCCGGTTGCTATGTAACACCCCGCCTTCGTAATCGAGTTCCTTTGTCGATCCTTCGCTGCTGTTAAGTACCAGCTTCCCTTTCTTGAAGGTGTACGTCCCGTTTTCAGTGAATTCCGTCCGGGTCCCCGGAATCCTATCGACCGTGCCATCTGGGTTCATGTACATGGCAGGATGGGAAGGCGTGACACAGAGCGTATGCATGGTGTACTCGTTCCCGGTGGGGAAAGACAGGGTTATGGTGATTGTCTCGTTTCCGACATCCGCCACGAACATGGACTGCTCGGTGGTCCATACCGTACCCTTGAGGGCTACTTTGCGATTGCACATACTGGAACAGGAATAAAAAGTGAGGACTGCTGCAAGAATGAATAATAAACTCTTTGTTTTCATAGGTCGGGGATGTTTTTAATTCTTTTTGGGGATTCAGTTCATGCCTTCACGTAGGAATGCCAATTCCACACTGACTCATACGGAAGCCATGAGGGGCCCTTGACTGAGGCGCCAGGGGCGAAAGAGAGCTCACATAGCTTGAAATAGTAATACTCGGACTCCCCGGGGGCAGAAAGGAAATCCCCGGTGCGGTGGTTGTTCTTGCAGTGGACTGCAAGAACCTTGACTTCATCACAACCTGAGGCTATCTTTTCCAGGTCCTCCCTCTCCAGGATATCGAGGACTTTCCAGGGAACACAGATTTCACTTAGCTTGGGGGTACTTATCCACAACTTCCTCTCGTCACCGATTTGAGGGTCCCGGCCACACCTGCAGTAGCCCTCCTCGAATACGGGAGCCCAGTCATAATGGGCAATTTCCGCAATGACGTTCTTGAAAAGTTCCACTTCCATAGGATGTCCGGTAATTAAGTGTTACACAGGTTTCGCTGCAAATTAAGTGCCGTAGCCACTACCTATTCCTTTCAAAGGGAGAGCGTCCCAATCCCCATTGTCCATGTTCTTGAAAAAGAGGAGCCTCACATTTACCTCACCCAGAGCAACATCCACGCCGCAGTACTTCATCTTGAGCTTACTGGACCTCTTTATGAGCTTCTCCTTCTTGTTTGAGGTGATGTTCTTGACGATAGCCCTTGCGTTCATTTCATCCTTACCCCAGCGGTAAAGGGTGTTTCCCATCTTTGCCATTTCGGAAAAACCGACTTCCTGGCGGCGATTATGGATGAACTGCACGAGATCCGTATTGGTGAACCAGCTGTCGGTGATCACATTGCGTAACTCTATACCACTCTTCATAATCCTCTTAGGACATCTCGCCAACAACGTCATTCTTGCTCCTGAGGTTATTCGTTGATCCTGACCTTGGTCTTGCTGTTGTCGCCCCTCTTCTTGGTGAAACGCTTATCCCTCTCTTCCTTTGTGAGTCCTTGAGGCTTAGTTGCCTTCTGTTTTACCTAATTCTCCGTAGAGGATAGCCAAAGGGCTTGTGTGCAATATTCAGTTCATCGCAAACTACTCCCGGCTGCACCCCACCCATTTCTCATCCGCATTGACCTCAGTAATCTTGTTCCATTTCTTGATATCCCATTCCCAACTACCCGGGCGGATATCGAAGTCCCTGCGGCACGGGGAATCAGATGGGTCTTCCGCCACTTCGCCTCTTCTATCAGCTCAGCGATGTCTGCAGGCGTGTAGGGATACGACAAACCCATAGGCATCTCCCGATAAGCGGAAGCGTCAGTGGAATTGGCAATCTTATGTAAAGAACCGGTGATAATTCTCACCCTGTTCAGTCATTTTCGATAAAGAGTGAACGTTCCGTCCTTTCGCTTTTCTATAACGCCAAGGGCAAACAGCAATTCATACATGGTAGTGACCGACTCTCTGAATTCTGAACCCACCCGTTTCTTCGCTTCATGGATAGCCTTGGCTCGCTGGAAGGCATTTAGTATCCGGCTTTCATGGGTAACGGGGTCTATTGCCAGCATCAAGTCGAAGAAATCCTCGCCTACAGTCTTGGTTCCGCTGTCATACAGGGGGACCTGATTACCTGTACGTTTATTGTACGCTGCAATGTACTTGTTCACCATCTTTATCTGGGCAGCAGAGTGCGAGTCGCCTTCCTTCGGAATGGCACTGCCATCATGGTCCTCGAAGTGCAGAAGGAACCAATACTCAATGCACATGCTCGAAAAGGCTACTCCGAATTCCTTTTCCCGCGCCAACTTGATTCCTGCAGCGAAATCATCCCTGCCGTCGTCGTCGAACACCAGCCACCGCTTGCCGTATTTGGCCCTCTCCTCCGCAGGCATGCTTCTCCATGCTGCATCCGATGCGTTCACGAAATCCACACATTTGGAAATCCCGTGTCCTCGATGAGTCACAGGCATAATCTTGCAATTGGACTTTTTCAACAGGTCCAGGTAGTTCTTCTCCGTATTACGCCCTTCCACGAAGAGTAGATACTGCTGGGTGGATTTATTCGTCCCAGTCTTCCTCTGGTATGTGTTCTTGCGTTTCTTGTGATCCATGTCTTATGAAATCCATTATATTGTCCAGTTCAACATAAGGCACACCTGTCAACCGACCGTCCAGATACATCCTTTCGATGCTCGTCCTGATATGACGCTGGAAATTGGTTATGGGACTGACGTTCGACTCTCCGTAGCGGTTCTTGTTGACGATATACACTTGATCCTTCCGGAACAGATACTTCTTGTCAACGCCATTATCTTCATACCCTATGGGATAGGACAACAGCGAGGTGTTCTGGGTATTCATCACGAGCTGGGCAGTGTTGCCGGCCTGATAGAACAGTCGTATGATGGCTGTCACGATAAAGGGATGCAGTCCGGAATCCATCTCGTCAATCAGGAGCACAGTACCGTACTTTAATGCACGCAGTATAGGCCATGAAAGGCGCAGCAGCCGGTTTGTGCCAAACGATTCGTCGCTCTCCATCATGAATTGCTTCGAACCTACCCGTTCATAAAGCTCATTATACAACTTGTGAGTAGTGCTGACACCATCATACACGACACCCTTGACGGGCTTTTCTTTCATCATACTCTTTATCTTGTCGGGAATGGCGTCAGGATTCATCTCGTGCATCGACATGTCTTCTATGTTGAAGTCGAATGCTTTCATGAAATTGATGATTTCCTGTTTCTTATCTTCGTCAGTCAACGCTTCCGCCGGCACGATCATATCGTTGGCCGACACTATGACTAGCCGGCCAAACCAACCTAAGATTTCCCGGCACAAAGCATCGTTGAAGGTCGCCAGAATGGTTACAAGCGGGACATCTGCGGTGACCATTCCCGCCGATACTACGGCAGTACGAACCTTGGCATTGATATAGTTTTTAACAATTACTGTCTGGACAGTGCCGTCTTCATCGGTCTTTCGCGACAGAATCAGCGACTCTCGCTCTTTCTTGCGGTAGAGCCATTCTTCAATAATGCCATTCCCGTTCAGTTCAATACCATAGCGGTATTGGATGTCATCCATTAGAAACACCACTTCAAAGAAGGAGGACTTGGCCTTCGACTCCGTGGATAGCTCAAAAGGGGCATATTCTCCCTTCCAGTAATCCAATACCGGCACATTCTTGCCGTTACGGGGCGGGCACACCACACTGCGCATGAAGCCAAGGGCATCAAACAGTTTGGACTTGCCGCTGGCGTTTGCGCCATACAGCACAGCTGTTTTCAATACTTGGTACTCGAAGGGAGTGTTCATGGCATAGAAGTTCCCGGCATCTGCTTGCTCTGCAACAAGACTGAGCCTATTCTCTTCCCTGAAACACTTATAGTTCCCAAAAGAAAAACTTACTAACATATCAATCTGCTTTTAGCGTTTAATTCGTCTACAAAGATACGACTTAATTACAATATTTACGCTACTAATTAACAAATATTACAGAAAAATGTCAAAATTGGCAATTAAAGACACCGAATTTGTTTTCTAATACAATTTACCACATATCTTCAATGAATCGTTCACAGAGAATGGGCCGTTCGATGTTTTCTTCAGCGTAAGGTTTCCCTTCCTCTCCCATTTCTGCTCTTTGTGCAGGTGTCATGTTTACTTGGTCTTTGGTTTTAATCCTTAACTTGGCTCTTTACGCAGATTTGGATCTCCTGTTTCATAGTAATTAGGGGAGACGAAGGGTCTTTATTCCGTACTCCTCCGATTTATGAGTGCAACGGAAAAATTGCTTTTTTTACTGAGAACCATTGAAGGCCACAAATTTATATGTACTAAAATAATAGGTTTATGATATCTTGAGCAGTTAGCTCGTTGAAGATTATTGTATTGCTGCCTCTGTTTGCGCAAAGGCGGCACTACACCGGGAGAAAACCAAGAAAAGGAGTACGATTTATTCGAAAACCAATTTACACTACTCGCCCAGCTGACCTTGCCAGTAAGGCGAAAACAGGATGAAGAATCGGACTTACTTTAGCCTAAGCGGCTACCTGCCTCTTCCTTTTGCGGCTCTTGTTCGAAACGCGAAGTTCGATTCTCCGTGCGTTGATCCCTATACACCGACACGAAAAATATAGCTGGTTTCTCCAGATTCCCCTATACTTCGTCTTGTCGCCGTCAAGTTCGCTGACGATGGAAGAGACGGTCGCTTCCACATTGTTTCTTCTCTTCTTCTCGCTCCCAGGCGAGTGCCTGTAGCTT
>CAJOLJ010000125.1 GCA_905235445.1 uncultured Bacteroidales bacterium | reverse complement strand
ATACACGCCCGTCACCGTGATTTCCCGAGGCAGTTCCATATATTTGGTATCTGTTTTCAGGAGCTTGCCTGTCGCACGCTCTCCGGGGAAAAGGTTTTCTGCCAGCGACCGGGGAATAATCACGGAATTCGGTCCTTCCAGCGCATGGGAATCGCCCTCTATCATCTTGATGCCGAATACGTCGATGAACCTCTCCGACACGAAGATCAGGTCCCGCTTGTAGCCTGCAGGGGCCTTCCCGTTCTCTGCCACGGAAAAATAGATTTCCCCGATAAAAGGCATCACCGTACATCCCGCCTCAATATGGGCCGATGAACTGATGATATCATCGGCAAATCCTCTTGGGAGGATATTCCTGAACAACGATTCATCGCCCTTCTTGTCGGCCCGGAACACCCGGTCGGCCGTCGGATGACACTTGTCGAACGACAGCTCATAGTCGGCCTGCAGGAAGATCAGCGCGAAGGCAAGCAGCGCCGCCACCAGCCCCGTAAAGTTCAGGACCACCGCTACCGGATACCGGCGGATGAGGCTTTTTAAGTTTCGTAAAATCATTTTGCTTGTTTACACGATTGTCTAGTTGTCCAACCACCAATCAAATGGTATGCCATATTGTTCAATGTGTTAATATACAATCGCATACCAAATACCCCAAAGTGTAAAGACTGTAAAGGTCTTTACAAAAAGTGTAAATATGGGTTTACACTTTGTCAATCAAAAGTGTGTTCCGGATTTAGGTTGACTCAGAACGAGTCTCTCCCTGAAAGAAGTTGACTCTGGTTTAACTTTATTACTGGTACAGGTTGACTTTCGTCCTTATCCCTTTTTTTAGTTGTTCCCCAGGTCTTATCCCGTTCATGGGTTGATGCTGAAAAACTGGCCATAAACCGGATTCCGGTAGGAGTGCGTTCAGGAAACGGTATGGGACAATTGGCACTTCTGGCACTTTCAGCACATCCCAAAATGCCAATAAAGCCATAGAAAAAACAATGGTATTAGAAATGAACAGATAGATTGCTAACTTTGCCACATGTGAACCCTTCCCCCTCCGCCCACCTTCCCCGGGTAGGATGCCTTGAAGCGGTCCCCTCCTTCTGCACAGAGGGTGCCAGGGACCTGGGAAATAAAATATAAACGAACTTACAAAAATATTTATCGTAATGATAGGTACGATAGTCAACACCGTATGTATCCTCGGTCAACACCGTATGTATCCTCGTGGGGAGCACGGTCGGTAGCTTCCTCAAAAAGGGCCTCGGAGAAAAGTACACGGGCACTCTTTACAACGCAATGGGCCTGGCCTCCATAGCCCTGGGCGCCAATTCCTTCGTGCAGAATATGCCCAAGAGCGAGTTCCCCGTCCTGTTCATCCTGTCACTGGCCCTCGGGGGTGTGGCGGGAACTGCCCTTGACCTTGACGGAAGGGTCCAGAGGGCCCTCTCGAAAAAAGCCGGGGAAGGCCTGGCCAAGGGAATAATATCCGCTTCGCTCCTGTACTGTGTAGGGACCTTCTCGATAGTGGGACCCATCATGAGCGCCCTAAACGGAGACAACACCTTCCTTTACACGAATTCCACCCTGGACCTCGTCACTTCCACCGTCTTCGGTTCCACCTTCGGCATTGGCATGGTCCTTTGCGCCCCCATCCTGTTCCTGTGGCAGGGGACATTCTACCTCATCGCAAAACTCTCTGCCTCGGCTGCCATCATGCAGGGGACGCTGATAAATGAACTGGCAATAGTGGGAGGGGTGCTGATTATTTCCTCGGGACTTTCCATCCTGAACATTAAAGACTGCAAGACCCTCAATTACATCCCCGCCCTGCTCGTACCCGTGCTATGGTTCCTCTGCAGGGGGCTCCTCGGACTGTAGGGGGGCGTCGCTTTGTCCCATCCTGTAAAGGGGGTCGTAAAGTTCCTCGGGATAGCGTATCCCGCAAAGGAAGAGGGCATGGCCGGGGACCGACTCCCCGGCATGGGACCTGTCATGGGAGGAGAGAACCTCGCTTATCCAGCTTTCATCATGGCGGCCCCTTCCGATGTCCATGAGGGTGCCCACCACGGAGCGCACCATGTTCCGGAGGAACCTGTCCGCGGATATGGTGAAGACCAGGTAGTCCCCCTCGGTGCAGGGAAAGTCGAGTTCCCCGACATGGGTAGGGGTGTAACGGTCCCAATGTGCCTCGTAGACGGTACAGATGGAGGTCGCGTTGTTCCCGCCCGTTTTCTCGAAGCAACTGAAATCCCCCTTCCCGACAATCATGGCTGCCGCCCTGTTCATTTTTTCTACGTCCAAAGTGTAAGGGCAGCGGTAGGAGAACCTCGCGGCGAAGGGGTCCTTCCCCCGGTGCAGGAAATATTTGTATGTCCTGCACCGGGCACTGAAGCGGGCATGGAAGTCCCCGCTGACGCACATCACTTCATGAACCGTAATTTCGCGGGGCAAGATGGCATTTATTTTGTAGACAAAACTCTCGGTTAAGCCGTCGCCTTCGAAATCAAAATGTGCCACGTACCTTACCGCGTTCACCTTCGAATCCGTCCTGCCTGCCCCGGTCACCTGGATATCCTCCCTCAGAAGGGTCGAAAGACTCTTTTGGAGAGCCTCCTGGACCGAAGGGGCCGAAGTCTGGACCTGGTACCCGCTGAAAGGGGCGCCGTCATAGGAGAAGGTAATGCAGTATCTCATGGCTTGCGAAGTGGAACTGTTTAAACTGAAAAACGGACAAAAAAAAGGATTTTGTCCCGTCACGGGGGACAAAAATAACATAATTTATGGAGACTGTTAACATTAAGGAACTCAACGACCG
Organism: uncultured Bacteroidales bacterium; assembly: GCA_905235445.1. Taxonomy (GTDB): domain Bacteria; phylum Bacteroidota; class Bacteroidia; order Bacteroidales; family UBA932; genus Cryptobacteroides. The sequence continues at coordinate 5,718 of CAJOLJ010000125.1, read as the reverse complement.
CATTCAGCGGGAAAGCTCATTCGTGGATCTTCTTTCCATGGAAATGGGCAAGGTAATAGTAGGACAGAAGGAACTGGTGGAGAACCTCATGATAGCGCTGCTCGCGAACGGGCACGTCCTCTTGGAGGGAGTCCCGGGCCTTGCGAAGACCCTCGCAATCAATACCCTTTCCCAGGCAGTGGATGCCAAGTTCTCCAGGATCCAGTTCACCCCGGACCTCCTCCCTGCTGACCTCACCGGCACCCTCATCTATTCCCAGAAGGATGGACGCTTCCAGGTCCACAAGGGCCCCATCTTCGCGAATTTCGTCCTGGCCGATGAAATCAACCGCTCCCCGGCGAAAGTGCAGTCCGCACTGCTGGAGGCCATGCAGGAAAGGCAGGTGACCATAGGCGAGGAGACATTCCCCCTGCCGGAGCCGTTCCTGGTGATGGCTACCCAGAATCCCATCGAGCAGGAAGGGACCTACCCCCTGCCCGAGGCACAGGTCGACCGTTTCATGCTGAAAGTCGTGGTGAGCTATCCCAAGAAAGACGAGGAGAGGCAGATCATCCGCATGAACAATACTTCCGCACCCTTCCCCAAGGCAAGCCCCGTGGTGACACCCGAGGACATCATCAGGGCCCGCAGCGTCGTGAAGGACGTGTACATGGACGAGAAGATAGAGAGGTACATCGTGGACATAGTGTATGCCACGAGAACCCCCGAGGACTATAACCTCCAGTCCCTGAAGGGACTCATTTCCTACGGCGCATCCCCCAGGGCCAGCATATCGCTCAGCCTTGCTTCCAAGGCCTACGCTTTCATAAAGAGAAGGGGCTATGTCATCCCCGAGGATGTCAGGGCCGTGTGCAACGAAGTCCTGCGCCACCGTATCGGCCTGTCGTATGAGGCCGAGGCCGAGAACGTAACTTCGGAGAACATCATCTCAGAGGTCCTCAATGCAGTGATTGTACCGTAGTACCATGCCACTCTCCCTCAGAAATACTCCCTCTTCCAAGGAACAATCCACTTCCTCTACCGCCACGACCGAGCTTCTCAGGAAGGTCCGCAAGATAGAGATACGGACCCGTGCCCTTTCGCATCAGATCTTCGCGGGGGAGTACCATTCCGCATTCAAGGGAAGGGGTATGGCCTTCAGCGAGGTCCGGGAGTACCAGTACGGGGATGACGTCAGGAACATGGACTGGAACGTGACCGCCAGGATGGGCAGTCCGTACGTGAAGATTTTCGAGGAGGAGAGGGAACTGACGGTGGTCCTTCTGATCGATGTCAGCCGCTCGGGCCTTTTCGGCACCGTCTCCAAGACAAAGAGGGACCTTCTCGCTGAAATCTCCGCAGTCCTGTCATTTTCCGCCATCATCAATAATGATAAGGTCGGGGCGCTGTTCTTCTCCGACAAGGTCGAGAAGTTCATACCCCCGAAGAAAGGGCGCAGCCAGCTTCTTCACATTCTGCGCGAGGTGCTCGAACTGCGTCCCACCTCCAACGGCACCGATGTCGGGGAGGCCCTTCGCTACCTTACGGGAGCCATAAAGAAGAAGTGTACGGTGTTCGTCCTCTCCGATATGCTGGACTGCACAGACGACGGCACCCCCAGGTGGGAGGATGCCCTGAAAGTGGCTGTCAACCGTCATGACATATCCCTCATCAGGGTCTGGGACCCCAGGGAAAAGACAATCCCTGACTTGGGCCTGGTCCACATCAAGGACTCCGAGAGCCTGCAGGGAGCCTGGATAAACACTTCCTCCAAGTCGGTCAGACGGGCCTACTCCCAGTGGTATGACTCCTTCGAGCAGAAGATGAATGCCATCCTCAACCGCTACAGCGTAGACCATGTGGCGATAGGGACAGGCGATGATTATGTGAAAGGGCTGATGGCCCTTTTCCGCAGCAGATGATTCTTTCAAAGATGCTTTTGAACAGTAACATAAGGCATGGAGCCGCCCTCCTTGCGACCGTCCTTCTCCTGTCGGGGCTATTCCCGGTGGGAGCCTTCTGTCAGGGAGGGGCCATGCAGGGAACCCAGGGAGGGGGCAGACCCCCCGTCGACTCCGTTCTCATGAGAAGGCTCCAGGAGGCGTCCTCCCTCCAGCCGGGGGAAAGCCTCGGTGGCATCCATGTCCTGGACGGGGCCTTCATCCGTCCCCTCCAGAAAAGGGACACGGTGCTGATCGGGGACCAGGTCCTTTTCGGGTTCACCCTGAAGGACGTTGAGGAAGGGACCCTTTTCGCCCTTCCCGAACTGGGAAGGGGCCAGGAAGGCGGGATAGAGGTCCTGACCCCCTGGACAGTCGATACCCTTTCACTTCCCAGGAAACTCCGTGGGCGCAGCAAGACTCCCGCCCATGTCCATGACCTTGAGTTCAGGGTCCTCGTGACTTCCTTTGACGAGGCGGACTACGGCATGCCCCGCATCCCGGTGAGGAGGATCCTTCCGACGGGGGAAGTCGATACTCTCCTTTTCCAGGAGATAGTGATGCCGGTGAGGACTATGCCGGTGGATACGGCGACATTCGTCGCCCATGACATCAAGGGACAGGTCAGGTATCCCGTGACGGTGCAGGAAGTCATGCCCTGGGCACTCGGGGGATGGCTCTTTGCAGTGGTGGCGATACTGGCGGTCTGCCTGATCGTGGACTACCGCAAGCGCAAGGCAGAAGGCGGTGGGGAGGTCCACCATGACCCTGCCCATATAGTGGCCCTCAGAAAACTTGAGCACCTGCGCGGCGAAGGCTTCTGGGTCCCCGAGAAACAGAAGTTCTTCTACTCCTCTGCCACCGACGCCCTCAGGGAGTACATGGTCGCCCGCTACGGAATAGGTGCCATGGAGATGACCACGGCGGAGATTTTCTCCGCACTCAAGGAGGATAGCGACATGCCCGGGGAGTTGAGGGATGAACTGAGGGTGCTTTTCGAGAGGTCCGACTTCGTGAAGTTCGCGAAGTACACGGCCACTCCTGAGGAGAATGCCCAGGTCCTTCCCTTGGCGGTGAGGTTCGTCACCACCACCTACCAGAGCCAGCTCGAGGAGGAGGAGGAAAAGACGAAAGCAGGTGAGGCTGAAGGGGGCAAGGCAGAGGGGGAAGACCGCCAAGGCAAAACAAAGTAGGGGAGGGATGAAAGATGTATTTTGAGTATCCTAAACTTCTGTTCCTGCTGCTCGTCCCGCTGCTTTTGGTGGGAAGGTACCTGTATATTGAACTGAAGGACCGTAGGCCACATCTGAGGGTGTCCACCTCCCAGCCCTGGAAGGCCGGGGGCGGGAGCATCCTCAATATAATGAGGCACGTCCCCATGGTACTTCGTACCGCGGCCCTCTGTCTTCTTGTCATAGCCATTGCGCGTCCCCGTTCCTCCTCTGAGATGGACAGGGTCAATACCGAGGGCATAGACATTGTCCTCGCCATGGACGTGTCCACCAGTATGCTGGCCCGGGACTTCAATCCGGACCGCATCACCGCTGCAAAGGACATAGCCGTGGAGTTCGTCTCGCAGAGGCCTTCGGACAGGATCGGCATTGTGGTCTTCGCAGGTGAAAGCTACACCCAGTGTCCCCTCACCACGGACCGCTCCACCCTCATCAACCTCATCCAGGACATCCAGACCGACCTCATCGAGGACGGTACCGCAATCGGCAACGGCCTCGCCACGGCAGTGGCCAGGATGAAGGACTCCGATGCCAAGAGCAGGGTAATCATCCTCCTTACAGACGGTGTGAACAACTCAGGGGAGATTTCCCCGGAGACTGCGGCCCAGATCGCCAAGACTTACGGCGTGAGGGTCTATACAATCGGTGTTGGCAAGGAAGGCACCGCCCCCTATCCCGTAATGACTCCCTGGGGAGTGCAGATACAGGATATCAAGGTGGAAATCGACGAGGACCTCCTGAAGAATATCGCCTCCACCACGGACGGGAAATATTTCAGGGCGACGGACAATACGAAGCTGAACGAGATTTATGCCGAGATCTCCCGCATGGAGACTACCCGCACCACGGTGGATTCCTTCCCCGTGTACAAGGAGCTATACGCCCCCTACGCACTGTGGGCCCTGATACTGCTCCTGGCGGAATTCCTCCTGAGGGCGATGCTCCGCAGGATGCCATCCTAGGGGGTGCAATGAAAATATGAATAGACTGAAAGCAAGTACATAGATATGTATTTTTCCGAACCAAGATACCTGTTCCTCATTCTTGCCGTCCCCGTGCTGCTGTTGCTGTACGGACTGTGGAGGAGGGTGCGTTCCCGCAGGATAGCCGCCTTCGGGGACAAGGAACTCGTCTCTGAACTGATGCCCCACCGTTCCTCCACCAAGGGATGGCTCAGGATGGTGTTCTTCTCCCTCGGGATTGCATTCCTCGGAATCGGCCTGGCCCGTCCCCAGATAGGGGCGAAGATAGCCGAGCACAAGGTCAGGGGAGCGGAGGTCATAGTCTGCCTGGACGTGTCGAACTCGATGCTTGCCAGGGATTATTCCCCGAACAGGCTGGAAAGGGCCAAGCTCGCGATATCCCGCCTCTCGGACCGTCTTCAGGATGACAGGATAGGACTGGTGCTTTTCGCGGGAACATCCTTCGTGCAGCTTCCCGTCACGACTGACTACGTGAGCGCCAAGATGTTCCTCTCCAGCATTTCCACTGAATCCGTCCCGGTACAGGGAACGGCCATAGGCGGGGCCATCACCACCGCCATCCGTTCCTTCTCCCCCCAGAGCGAGAAGAGCCGTGCGATTATCGTCATAACCGACGGCGAGAACCACGAGGACGACCCCGTTGAAGCTGCCTCCCAGGCGGCCCAGATGGGAATAAAGGTCTACACCATAGGTGTCGGCTCCCCCCAGGGCCAGCCCATCCCGATGGGAGGGGAGTACCTCAAGGACAAGGACGGCAACATGGTGGTCACGAGACTGGATGAGAAGACCCTGAGGGAAATCGCCTCAAAGGGGGGCGGAGCCTATGTCAAGGCAGGGAACGAGGAGTTCGGGCTGAATCCCATCATTGACGATATCCGCAAGATGGAGGACGAGGAGTTCACCTCTGTCCAGTTCGAGGAGTGGGACGAGCAGTTCATGTATTTTTTGGCTGCGGCGTTGCTGATGTTCGTTATAGAGATGCTCATAGGTCACCGCAGACCCCGCAGGCATCTTTTCGAGCAGAGACTGTCCGACGCAAGACAAGTTGGAGGGAAATGACATGAGAACACATTACGGTCATATATTCAAGACGGTCCTCGGGTGCATTCTCACCCTTGGATTGCTCACTTCATTCCAGGTCACATCTTTCGCACAGGTGGACAAGAAAGAGGTCCGTAGGGGAAACCGTCTCTTTAACAAGAAGAACTACAGGGAGGCGGACATCTCCTACCGCAAGGCGCTTGTGAAAGACTCCACATCCTTTGCCGCCAATTACAATCTCGCCAGTGTCCAGTACCGACAGGGGCAGTACGACGAGGCTTCCAAGACACTCGGCACCCTCGCCTCCCAGGCCGCCGTTTCCCCGTACGGGGCTGACTATTACTATAACCTCGGGGATGTGGCCATCCAGAAAAAGGACTGGAAAGGTGCAGTGGATGCCTTGAGGCAGAGCCTGCTGAGGCGTCCCGATGACATGGATGCCAAGGAAAACTACGCTTATGCCAAGAAGATGCTTCAGAATCAGCAGCAACAGGGCGGAGGCGGCGACAATGACCAGAACCAGGACCAGAACCAGGACCAGAA
>CAJOLJ010000124.1 GCA_905235445.1 uncultured Bacteroidales bacterium | reverse complement strand
TGAAATCGGGAGGGTGTACCGATCGTCGGAAAAACTGAGAAAGAAATACCTCACCCCGAGGCATATGGTAAAGGAAATGGCCACCATTAGATATTACAATGAGGAGAAGATGCCGGAATACGTGACACCGTTCGTTGGAATGCAGCTGGAAATCGCCGAGGCATTCGGATTGACGGTTCCTCCTGCATGCATGCCAGGGCCACCTGCCCACAGGGGAAAATTTACCTCCGTCAAGGACACTGAGTAGCCGCGCTGGGGTGAGGGAAAGTTAATCGTACAAACTGTCAGTTAAATTCAGAAACTTTTAGCTGTAGGCATCCGTTCCAATCTTGACTGCTGATGATACTCCCGCCACCTTCGGTCGAACCTGGAAGCAAGGCGGAAAGCACCCGCCTCTGCAGCGCACTCATTTTTTCGGAAATATCAAAAGAAATTGTAACTTTGAATACTTTGAGCCTTGTTTCCCGACCCTGACCAAGACGTGGTCACAGCGGGAAGGAAGACTTGCCGATAATTCAATTACTCACCGAACCAATCATTACGTTGCCATGAAAAAACAATTTATCGTCCTGTCCGCCATCGTTGCGCTCATCCTGGGATTCATCCCGGGGTGCAGCCCCAAGTATGCACTCGGCAGCAAGGACCAGCCCATCGTGGTCCTCTATGAAAACGATGTCCACTGCTATGTGGACGGATACGCGAAGATCGCAGCCATGAAGAGGGAAACACTCAACAAGACTCCCTATGTGTCGGTGGTCTCCAGCGGTGACTACGTGCAGGGCGGAACCCTCGGCGCCGCCTCCAAGGGAGAGTACATCGTCGAAATCATCAATGCTGTCGGTTACGAGACCCTCACCCTCGGCAACCATGAGTTCGACTACGGCGTGCAGCGGCTCGGGGAACTCTCCGGCCTCCTGAATACCGACATCGTCTGCTGCAACCTAATAGACCTCCGTACCGGCAATCTCATGTACAAGCCCTACAAGATGGTCACCTATGGCAAGACCAAGGTCGCCTACATCGGTGTGGCCACCCCGTACAGTTTCATTTCTGCAAGACCCGTGTACTTCCAGGACGAGAACGGCAAGATGCTCTACTCCCTGTGTGCGGAGAACTTCTATGAGAACATCCAGAAGACAGTGGACCGGGCAAGGGGAGAAGGGGCCAAGTACGTCATAGCACTGACTCACCTCGGCGTGGATGCCTTCGATGAGATAAACTCCGAGAACATGATACCCAATGTGTCCGGAATCGACGTGGTCCTGGACGCCCACTCCCACAGTGTCATCCCTGGCAAGTACATAAGGGACGCCAAGGGCAAGGAGGTTCTTCTCACCTCTACGGGAAGTTATTTCGAGAACATCGGTAAACTTACGATTTCCCCCAAGGGCAAGTTCACGAGCGAACTCGTCCCTGTCTCCAAGTACATGCTCGCCGACACGGGTGTGCAGGCGATAATCGAGGATGTCAAGGCACGCTATGCCGAAGAGGGCAACAAGGTCATCGGCAAGAGCCTGGTCACTATGGTTACCGACGATGAGGACGGACCCCGTGCTGTAAGGTTCAAGGAAATGCCCCTCGGGGATTTCTGCACCGATGCCATAAAGAACTATATGAACACGGATATCTGCCTGATGGGCGGAGGCTCGTTGAGGGCACCCCTCATGGAAGGTGCTCTCACTTACAATGACATCTTCAAGCTCTTCCCCTTCGGCAACACCATCGCCACCGGCACCATGACCGGGCGGCAGATAGTCGATGCCCTCGAGTTCTCGGTGTACGTCCTCCCTGTCGAGTTCGGCGGGTTCCTGCAGGTTTCCGGCCTCAAGTTCGAGGTCGACTGCCAGACGGACTCCCCGTGCTCGGTGGATGTGAACAAGATATTCTCGGGGTTCATAAGTGACAAGCGCAGGGTCCGCAATGTCCAGTTCGAGAAGGCTCCAGGGGTGTTCGAACCCATTGACCTGGACAGGAAATACACTGTCTCAGGAACCAACTTCCTCCTCCAGGAGCATGGTGACGGCTATGCCGTGCTGGACGGTACGACTTTCACCGACACGGGGGTCTGCGACAGGGATATCCTGCTCGCATACATCCAGGAGGTCCTTGGCGGAGTCATTCCCGCGACCTATGACAAACCTGCCGGCAGGATAACCCTCAACTATTGATGCCCAGGGGCGCAGGCCCCTTGAATGCAAATCCGCACTTTACCATGAAAAGAAAAAGCACTGCCCTTCTTGTTCTTGTCGCTGCAGTCGTAGCCCTGTTCCTGTGCGGCTGTTCAAAGGACACTAAGAGAGGATTCGTGGAGTGCAAGACCTATGTCCTGTCCAACTCCAATCCCGCTCCCGTAGGAGAAAGCTTCGAGGTTTTCCTCATTAACGGGGACGGTAACAGGTATAACGGCGCTGCGTCATGGTCCGTTGACAGGAACAATATCATCCTCACGCAGCAGTCCGGGACCCTGTACCCGGGGGAAAGCCTCCCCTGTACAGGCTTGGCTGAGGGACTTGTGAAACTGACATTCATAGACGAGTTCGCAAACCAGCTTGTCTACGCTATTCAGGTGGTGAAGGAAAAGTAGATTTTGTCACAACAATACTAAGCGGACCGGAAGAAGGCGTGCTGTTCGGGTTCCCGTCGGGAACCATGGCTGCCAAGGGGGTCCCAAAACGGAATTTTATGAACAACAACGAAGCTTGTACAACTATCATCGTCGGCTCCAAGGCCATGGCCGACGGCTCAATGATCTATGCCAGGTCTGATGACTCCACGGCAGTGAAGGCCACCCGTCTTGTGTACTATCCCGCAGGGAAGGGGCCAAGTGAGTTCGTGGCCCTGGACAGCCCTTTCCGCTGTCCCCTTCCTCCCAGGAGATATGCTTTCAGCGCCCTCGAGAGAGCGGACCTTCCCTATCACTGGGGAGAGGCCGGGTTCAATGACAGGGGAGTGGGAATGAGCGCCACGGAGACCATCTTCTCCAATGCCAAGGTCCTCGCCCTTGACCCTTATGTGGAGAGCGGACTCGCCGAGAACAGTGTCTACCAGATCGTGCTCCCCTATGTCAAGACAGCCAGGGAGGGAGTGCTCCGCCTCGCCGAGCTTATCGAGAAATACGGCTCCGCCGAAGGGTTCGGCATTGCATTTATGGACGGGAAGGAGACTTGGTACCTTGAGAATGCGGGTGGCCATCGCTACCTGGCTAAGAAGATGCCCTCCGACAAGTACTATGTCTCCGGAAACCAGAGCCGCTACCGTGAGTATGACCCTAAGGAGGACATAGCCTCGGCGGATCTCGTCCAGTGGGCAAGGGAGAACGGTCTTTTCGAGGGAGAATTCGATTTCCATGAGGCATACAGCCTCGAGAGCGAGAACGACAAGACCTACAACTACCCCAGGGTGTGGTATCTGCAGGAGATGTTCACTCCTTCCGTGAAGACCGATGTCAAGGTAAACAACTGGCCCGTCTACCAGACCCCCGACAGGCTCCTTACCGTTGAGGACATCAAGAAGGCCTTCCGTTCCCACTATGACGGGACCTCCCATGATCCTTACCTCCACTCAAATCCCAAGGAACCCTACCGTCCGATTTCCATTTTCAGGACGATCAATACCCACATCCTGCAGGTCCGTGAGGGCCTTCCGATGGAGATTGGCCGCCTGGATTACATGGCCGAGGGTATGGCCGACCTGTGTGTTTTCTTGCCCCTGTACCAAGGAGTCACATCCTATCCCAAGGCATACGGCATCGGTACGAAGCATTCGCAGAAGACTTCCGCCTACTGGCTCTTCCGGAAGGTTTCCTGCCTCGGAATGCTGAACTACAACAAGTACGCTCCCATAATCAAGGGCGCATACGGTGACCTTGAGGGGGCAATGTCAAAGAGCCAGGTGAAGATGGAGGCAGAGTTCCTCTCCCTGTGCAAGGACGGGAAGGCTACGCCCGAGGCTGTGGCGCTTATCCAGAAATGGTCCGACAAGTGGCTCACCAAGGCCCTCAAGGTCGCATCCGACCTGGAGGAGAAACTCTTCACGGAGCTCACCAAGGATATCGAGGTGGAATACAAGTTCCATGGGGCATAGCCTACCAAGGGGGGGCTTATGCCCATAAGTGAGAAAGGGCAGTCCGATACGGGCTGCCCTTCATAGTTGATGCGGATAGGCTAAATCACGTGGTCGAACCAGAACCCGCTCCAGAGCCACTGAAGTTTTTCGGGGTCGAGTCCCTCTGCGCTTCCCGGGAAGGTTATTATATTCTGTTCCCTGTCAAGAAGGGCGCTTTCCCTTCCGGGGACTTTATCCCTGGAGGGGAAGGGCCTCTCGTCGTCTTCGATAATGGGTCTGAGCACCCTGTCGGTTGAAGGTGAATAGGTCCAGAACATTATCATTTCATAGACACCTATGCCGTCATTGCCGTCATACAGGTAGTCATAGTTGAGGCCGATGGTCCATAGCCCACCTTTCATCTCGTAGGCTTTCAACTCGAAATGGTCATCGTAGTCCTCCCCGTACCATTTGCCGGAAAGGAAGTGATTGTCCTCGTCGACCACGATGTCGACCTCCCTGTCCCAAACTCCTTTGACATCGCTCCCGTAGTATTTCCACTGAAGGAAAAGGGGCATGGGATAGGCTTCGGATATGACCGAGAAGAGTTCCGTCATCACCGGAGGCTCTCCTACCCCCGTGGGGTCCCCTCCGACCTTGAGCTCCGCTTTCACATAATCTTCCCTCAGGCAGTTCTCTATATAATCGTTGGACAGGGCAAGCGATTCGATGGAAGGGCTTTCTTCGGTATAGTTCTCGAAGGGGTCGTATGGGCTTTTCAAGCCAGGTTCGCCTCCTATGTCCTCGAGGGTATAGGGAATGGCTTCACCGCCATCCCAAATGATATCGCCCACCAGATTTCCGGCACCTTGCCACGAGCCGGTGACCTCCAGATCAAGGTAGGCGTTCTCGCCCAGGTGGCAGAGGCGGATGGGGGCCTCATTGTTCGTGCGGTCAACGTTTCCCTGTACGAAGTAAGTCTGGATCAGATCCGGGTCCTCCTTCGAGGTCCAGGTAAGTTCCCCGGCCAGTCTGTCGGAATTGTCTTTGACGAACCATAGGCTGATTCCGTTCCCGATAATGTCTTCCCCGCTGTAGCGGTAAGTGTAGAAGTCCTTGGATTTCCCCTTGTTCCCCCCGCAGGAGAGTGCAAGCAGGACAGTGGCCACACAGGCCGTAAGGATTGAAAATGAATGTCTTTTCATTGAAGAAGTCTGGAACTTGAGTGTTTAGTAAAAGAATGCGATACTTATGGATGGTATGAAGGACAGGTTCGGAAGTCCCCTGTCTGATGAGCGGGTAAGTAAGTTGACCCTGCCGTATGCCCCGTAGCCGATACCGAACATGAAGTCATCCAGCATGATTCCCACATGTACTTTGCCTTGCAGGCCCGTTTCCCCGGAGAGAATGTTGATGCTGGCATTTGCACTGAGGTGGGCATAGAAGCCCAGTGCGTCAGTTATGGGCAGAAAGCGAAGGTAGGATGGACCCGCGCTTATGATGATGTCATCGTAATAATAGTTCGACAGACAGCCGATTCTCCAGCCCCGGAATGAGTTCTCCCCGACCCTGCGCATGAAATCCGCATCGACTCCGAAGTGCATCCCCTCCAGGATGGACTCTTTGGAGTCAAAGCCCATGTAGACGCTCTCAAGTACGATTGAGGACGGGTAGCGGGAATACCCTACCTGGGAGGAGGGGCTTTCTGAAGGGAAAGAATATTCGGGAAGGCCACCTTTTCCCTCCTCTCCTTCTTCTTCCAGCAGACGGACCTGCCCCGCAGCCATGGTGTAGCACAAGGAGAGTGAAAGTGTAAGGGCAAGTGCCCATAATATGTGAGAGTGTCTTTTCATCACCGCAAAAATACATTTTTTATTGTAGCTTTTGCTCTTTTCCGCCCCTTTTGTGTGGATATGAATCCAGGCGGGCGGCCATCCCATGCTCTGCAGCCCGGACCTCAGACAGCGTGAGGGGATCCCTTGTAAGGTGATTATGCCCAGAGACATGAACAGAGTGGCTCGCCCCCGAAATAATCCCGGCTTTTTGCAGTATTGTGGGCGGAGGGGAAAGATAGTTCCTTTGCACTCGGGGAAAAAGACCATCTTCCCCCATCCTCTTCACGGAAGGGCCATCGCCCAATCTTTGTGAAAAACGATTTCGCACCCTTTTAGGAAATAAACCGCTCCCATCGGGGGCGGCTTTCTTTACTATTTTTGCAAAAGGCGGGAAGGGGTTCCCGCAGTTATGCACTCTACATAAAAAACACGCTATGTCCATTAAGAGAATACTAGCCGCGGCCTTCATCCTGACCGCAATGAGCCTGGGCCTCCGAGCCCAGCAGTTCACCCTTAACGAGAAGGGATACTTCAGTACCGGGGGAGTCGATGCCATGCTTTTCTCGGATTACTATCCCGAGGGACACCAGGGAGGTTTCAGCCTGATTATGCACGGGCAGAGGGTGGCAACCAACGGGGACATCCGCTTTGACGAGACCCCGGGACAGTGGCAGCCCGTCCCCAGGAAAAAGGAGAGCAAAACGCAGGGGAACTCCCTTGTAACCTTCCTTTCATACCCGGATTCCTCCCGTCATGCGACCGGGTTCAACCCCATGTACTATCCTGATGTCCATCTCGACTATTCGGTTCGCCTGACTCCCGTTGACGGTGGACTTGAAGTCGTTGTGGACCTTGAGCAGCCCATTCCCGACCGTTTCCTCGGCAAGGCCGGGTTCAACCTCGAGATATTCCCCGGCTGGGTATTCGGCAAGCCCTACATCATGGACGGCAAGGCGGGGATTTATCCCCAGCAGCCCAACGGCCCCGTGGTGGAGGGGCCTTCGTACACAGAGCACCTGGGTGACTTCCATCAAAAGGGGCGTCCATATGCGGATTTCGAGGGGTTCAACGCCCTTACTGACTATAGCCCTTTCACTGCTGACAAGATAGTGGCGGAGCCCTATGCCGTCGGCAGGACTTTCACATCCCGTCCCGATGATCCCTATACCCGTTTCACCGTTACTTCCTATACGGGCCCGCTCAAGCTCTATGACGGCAGGATGAACCACAATAACGGCTGGTTTGTCCTCCGGTCGGAGATTCCGGCAGGGGTCACCAAGGGTGCAATACGCTGGTTCATAGAGCCTTCAGTAGTATCCTCATGGAAATACAAACCCGTTGTCCAGACTTCGCAGGTGGGCTACCGCCCCGCACAGCGGAAGGTGGCGGTAATAGAGATCGACTCCCGTGACAGTGTGCTTCCCACGGCATCGCTGTATAAGTTCAAAGGGTGAGGAACTGGTCAAAGAAGTGCCCGTGACAAAGTGGGAGGGAAGTTTCCTCCGCTATACCTATGCCCAGGCCGATTTCACCGATGTGGGGGAGAGCGGGGCCTATGTGCTTCGCTACGGGGGGAGCGAGTCCCCGGTGTTCCGCATCGACGATGATGTCCTCAAGAGGGGAGTGTGGCAACCGGTGATAGAGTACTTCCTGCCGGTGCAGATGTGCCATATGAGGGTGGCCGAGAAGTACAGGGTCTGGCATGACGCCTGCCACATGGACGATGCCACCATGGCGGCGGAGGGCAACTACTTCGACGGCTATGTCCAGGGCAAGGAAGAGGGCCTTAAACTTCTTACCGGACACAATAGCGCCCTTCTCGCAGCGGGGGGCTGGCACGATGCGGGAGACTTCGACCTTCGCATCGAGTCCCAGATCGGAGAAAGCCACATCCTCACGCAGGCCTGGGAAGCCTTCCATCCCGAGATTGACGTGACTTCCATCGACCAGAAGAACCACGTTACGGAGATCCACCAGCCGGACGGACGTAACGATATCCTCCAGCAGATTGAAAACGGGGCGCTTACGGTAGTGAACAGTTACCTTGCCCTCGGCAGGCTGTACCGTGGCATCATATGCCGCAACCTGCGTCAGTACGTCCTCTTGGGCGATGCCTCAGCCATGACGGACAACGTCCCCGGCAACGAGGATGACAGGTGGGTATTCACCGACGGAGGCCGTAGAGACATTTCTTCCGCTGTCAGCCTTGCTGCCGTATCCCGTTCCATGAAAGGCTTCAACGATACCCTTTCCGCCCACTGCCTGTCCATAGCAAAGGAGATTTATGCAGGTGCCCCCGCAGGAGCGAGAGGCAAGGTGGAACTCGCAGTGGAACTGTACCGGACCACCTCCGAGCAGCCCTACTTTGACTATGTCATCTCCCGCTGGGAGGACATGGTAAGCGATGCCAGGAGAGGCCGTCCTTACGGGGTGTATTTCGCGAAGGGCCTGGAAGGCCAGAAAAAATACCGCAAACAGGTCAGCTCTTATAGGGAGGCGCTTGTCTCCTACCGCGACGACCTCATGAAGCAGACCCAGGAAACTCCCTACGGCGTACCTTACCGCCCGGATATCTGGGGAGCGGGATGGACAATCCAGTCTTTCGGCTTCAACCACTATTTCCTGGTGGACGCATATCCCGACATATTCCCCTCCGAGCCCATCTTCAATGCCATGAACTTCGTCCTCGGCTGCCATCCGGGAAGCAACCAGCAAAGTTTCGCCTCCGGGGTGGGGAGCCAGAGCGCAACGGTGGGATACGGCCTGAACAGGGCGGACTGGTCCTATGTCCCCGGCGGGGTGGTATCCGGAACGGCGCTTATCCGTCCCGACTTCCCCGAGCTTCTCGTCTGGCCATACCTCTGGCAGCAAGTCGAGTACGTCCTTGGCGGGGGCTCAAGCCACTACATGTTCCTGGTCCTGGCTTCACAGTCTCTTCTTGACAGGTAGGAATATTCCTGCAAAACATCTTCCCAGACCGCTGTCCCCCTACCGGGATGGCGGTCATTTCATGGTTGCATCCTTCAGTACACAAAACGTTACAATAAAAGAAACAAAACTTATCCCACCTTGCCCCCAAGGGACATTCCTTACACAAACGTGGCCCTTTCCCCATGTTTTATTTCCCTAGTTTTGCATATAGCCAAGTGTGCCCATAACTCCTATAGCCTACTTAATCCAAAACCATATAAATAATCAACTAATCACACTTTCTTGTAAAATGGGAAGAACTATCTACAAAATTGTATGGGCGGCGGCACTGCTGTCGCTGCTGCACTGCGGTTCGGCCCTAGGCGCTCCCGCTGAGGAGACCTCCTCCCTTTCCCAGCAGCAAAGGAATATTTCCGTGAAGGGAAAGGTCGTGGACTCCCAGGGAGAACCCCTGCCGGGGGCCGGAGTTCTCGTCGTTGGTACTACAAGAGGTATCAATGCCGACATGGACGGATCATTCCAGATTGACGTGCCGCTTGGCGCAAGGCTCGAGGCCTCCTACATCGGTTACATTTCCACGGTGGTTACGGTGGAGTCCTCCTCCGTTACCATTGTCCTGAACGAAGAGGCCGAGTCACTTGACGAAGTGGTCTTCGTCGGTTACGGCGTCCAGAAGAAAAAGCTCGTGACCGGTGCCAACATCAACATCGACGGGGATATGATCCAGAAACAGAACACCACCAATGCAATCGGCTCCCTGTACAGCTCCGTCCCCGGAGTCACCATCGTCCAGGACAACGGACAGCCCTGGTCCGGGTACAACATCACGGTGAGGGGACTGAACACCACAGGAAGCTCTTCGCCCCTGTATGTGATAGATGGCATAGCGGGGGGCTCCATCAGCTCCCTGAACCCTTCCGACATCGAGAGCATCGATATCCTCAAGGATGCCGCCTCCGCAGCGATCTACGGAGCCCGTGCAGCCGCCGGAGTCATCCTCGTCACCACGAAACAGGGCCAGAAGGGACGCGTGTCCGTCAACTACGATGCCTACTACGGCATCCAGAAGCCTAACTTCAACGGGGTGACCGCCGTCGGGGCCAAGGAATACTCGGAACTCGTGGATGCGGCGTTCCGTTCCAACTCGGCCCTCGCAGAGGGTGCGCACTACTATGACCTCGCGAAACTCATGCCCGTGCAGTACGCCAAGATGCAGGCCGGGACCTGGGACGGAACCAATTGGCTCAAGGAAATGGTGAACAAGAACGCTCCCACTTTCAACCAGTCAGTGGGCATCATGGGTGGAAATGACATGTACCGCTTCTCCTTCGGATTCTCTAATTCCAAGGTGGAGGGAACCCTCGGCTATCCCCAGCCCACATACTACGACAGGACCACCATCCGCATGAACACCGACATCACTCTCTGGAGGACAAAGACGGGACGCGACATCCTGCACTTCGGGGAGAACGCCACCCTGTCGATGTACGACTCCAGGGGCGTGAGCACCGGAAACATCTACGGCAACACGATTCATACCGCACTTACCTACACTCCTTTCCTTCCCGCCTACAATGATGACGGTTCATATTATACCTATCAGAACCAGCTCGCGGACAAGTGGCAGGCAACTGACGGTGCGTACAACCTCATAGAGGCCGCCTCCTACGGGGACCGCGAGGGCCGGACCTATCGCCTGCAGTCCAACCTGTACCTGGAGTTCACCCCTCACAAGGACTGGAAGGCCCGCCTCGTGTACGGCTACAGGTACTATTCCTCCGCTTCCCGCCAGTACACACCCGAGTACAAGCTCTCCGGTAACAACCAGAACGAGTATGACAGGGTCCAGGAGGAACAGTCGGTAAGCAACTCATCTTCCATCGAGGCCACCCTGAGCTGGAACCATACCTTCGGCGACCACCATGCGGATGCCCTCGTCGGAGGGTCCATCGAGTCCACAGGATGGGGAATGAATGTAGGGGCATGGCAGAAGCAGACCAAGTTCGGGACCTGGGAGGCTGCCAACATCTCCAACACGGAAAGCGACATCACCCCCGAGATGGTAGACCTCTGGGGCGGCAACACGGTTCCCTACAATGACATCGAGTCCGTTTTCGCAAGGGCCAACTACAACTACAAGGAGACTTACATGGCCACGGCCATCCTCCGCGTGGACGGTTCCAAGAACTTCGCCTCCGGACATCGCTTCGGTATCTTCCCTTCCTTCTCGGCTGGATGGATCATGACAAATGAACCCTGGATGCAGGGAACGAGGGGCTGGCTCAGCATGCTGAAGCTGCGTGCCAGCTGGGGACAGAACGGTAACTGTTCCATCGACAACTTCCAGTACCTTGCCACCGTATCGCTCAACGCTCCATACGATTTCACCCAGGATGGCAGTTCCCTCAGTACCGGTGCCTTCCCTGACATCATCCCCAACCCCAACCTCACATGGGAGAAGTCCGAGCAGACGGACTTCGGTATCGACGCCCGCTTCTTCCAGGACCGCCTGAGCGTAGTATTCGACCTCTATCGCAAGGACACAAAGGACTGGCTCGTAAGGGCTCCCTCACTCAAGACCCTCGGAACTGGCGCTCCCGTCATCAACGGCGGCTCCGTGCGCAATGAGGGAGTCGAACTGGGACTGAACTGGAACCACCGCATCGGGGACTTCAACTACTCGATCGGCGTGAATGCGGCCTACAACCGGAACAAGGTCCTGTACATCGACAATGCTGACGGCATCCTCCATGGAGGCGTCAATGTCATTGCCCAGAACATCAACGCCTACGATACCTTCCATGCAATGCCCG
The DNA here is from genome assembly GCA_905235445.1 of uncultured Bacteroidales bacterium. Classification (GTDB taxonomy): domain Bacteria; phylum Bacteroidota; class Bacteroidia; order Bacteroidales; family UBA932; genus Cryptobacteroides. The sequence continues at coordinate 2,765 of CAJOLJ010000124.1, read as the reverse complement.
GAATGCCTATCGGATACTTTACCGGCATCGCCTCCGAGGGCATCTTCCAGAACCAGGCCCAGATCGATCAGTACAAAGCCAACGGCTACGCTTTCGTGGACGGCTACGAGGCGGCCCAGCCCGGAGACGTCATCTGGATTGACCAGAACGGTGACGGGGCATACACCAAGGAAGACGTGACCATGATCGGCGACCCTCACCCGGATGTGAACATGGGATTCAACATCAATCTATCCTGGAAGGGCTTCGACCTTGCCATCACCGGTTCCGGAGCCTTCGGACAGCAGATCCTGCAGAGCTACCGTTCATTCGCAGGCTCCGACCTGGAGAACTACACGAACAACTTCGTGAAGCGCCTCTGGACGGGAGAAGGAACCACCAACCACTTCCCCCGCTTCACCTACGGAAAGCACAACAACTTCTACATCAATGGATTCGTGGGAGATGTTTGGGTCCAGAACGGCGACTATGTGAAGGTCCGCAACATCACCCTCGGCTATGACCTCAAGAGGGCAATCAAGGCTCTCCCCGTCAAGAGTCTGCGCATCTACTTCACCGGCCAGAACCTCCTCACCTTCACCGGCTATGACGGAATGGATCCCGAGGTCGGATACGGTTACGGCTACAGCTGGACTTCCGGTATCGACATCGGATACTACCCCAGCCCCAGAAGCTATATGGCAGGAGTGAACATCCGTTTCTAAAATATAGGAGATACAGAAATGAAAAAGATATATATCATCTTCATTGCAGTGGTGGGAACCCTTCTCCTTGGGGGATGCGACTCTCTTCTGGACACCACCAACTACAGCAAATACGACACCTCCTCCTTCCCCAAGACCCAAAAGGATGCGGAGCAGATGGTCACCAGTATCTACAACCGTCTTGGCTGGGCCTACAGGGAACCCGAAGAGTCTCCGCTCTTCGTGGCGGACTTGGCCTCGGATGACATGTTCGGAGGCGGGTCCACTTCAAATACCGGAGCCCAGGGCCTGGACCGTCTGATGTGGGATGAGGCCGATGGCTTCGTCAATATGTGGGGCTATGCATATGAGGGAGTCTTCAGGTCAAATTATGCGATAGAGGAACTCCCCAAGATGGATGACGCCCTCTTCGACAGCATCGACTGGAAGAACTACCTCCTCGGGCAGGCATACTTCCTGAGGGCCTGGAACAACTGGGAACTGGCGGACCTGTTCGAGACATTCCCGCTTCTCACTTCCACCGAGCAGGCCAACAATCCCCGCACCGACGTGGAAACCATCTACAATCAGATTGCCGAGGATCTTGAGCAGGCAATAGACCTGATGCCTGCAAAGTACGGCTATACCACCCAGGCCGGTCTCGTGGGACGGGCAACGAAGTATGCCGCAGAGGCTCTCCTGGCCAGGGTATGGCTCTTCTACACCGGTTTCTACGGAAAGAGCGACCTTGGCGGAGTGTCCAAGGACAAGGTGGTGAGCTACCTCAAGGACTGCAGGGACAATTCCGGCTTCAAACTGGTTTCCGACCAGCGCAACATCTGGCCCTATACCAATGAGTACTCCAGCGGCATCGCTTTCGGGGCCGACTTCGGCACCTATGCCGGCAAGGAGAATCTCCACTGGGTGGGCAACCACTCAATCGAGACCATCTGGGCTACGAGTTTCTCGATGGTATCGCGTGATATGGGATGGTTCAGGGTAGGTGAGTACTTCGGCCTGCGTAACCCCGGTTCAGCGGCCAACGCCGCCTGCTACCCTTACGGCATCGGATACACCAACGGTACCGTGAACCCCAAGATGGTGGAGGAATGGATCACCGACCCGGACTACGGTCCGAATGATACCAGGATTTGGGGAAGCGTCCTGTCGGTTGACAATGCCGCCGACGTCTTCGGCGGAGGAGCAGGTGGCAACTGGTGGCCCGCCGGGGTGCCGACCGAGCTTGCCTCCCATGACGGAAATGACTCCAAGGAGGTCGAGAAGACTCTCTTGCACAATAAGAAGTACATTGTCGTGACCGCCTATGCAGATGCCACAAAGAACCAGCTGTACAATAACTTCTTCTATCACTTCGAGGGAGTTGACAACCACAACCAGTACGGGCAGAGGGCGGATGCCATCCACATCCGCTACGCAGATGTCCTGCTGATGCTCGATGAACTTGAGAATACGGTCACTGGCATGAACCAGATCCGCCAGAGGGCAGGTCTTGCTCCCTACGGCTCCTATTCCAAGGAGAAACTCGAGAAAGAGCGTCGCTACGAGTTCGTCTTCGAGGGACTTCGCTGGAATGACCTTCGCAGATGGTATCCCAAGGATGCGGCCAAGATTGTCCAGCAGAACCAGGAGGGTGCCTACGTGGAGTACCGCGGCAACGTAGTCCCGGGTGGCTATACGCAAATCTCCGGCAATGACATGGTCAAGCGCTACGGCGAGACCAGGGGATTCTGGAGAATACCGCCGACTGAGATCACCCTTTCCAACGAGGTCCTCACCCAGACCCCCGGCTGGAATGATGAAAACAATTGGCTCTTCTCCAACGGTTCGCTGCCTTATCCTACGAAATACTAGTTGGTTTATAGATTCGGGTTGTTTTGATTGTCGGGAGGAGGGGATATGTTGCTCTCCTCCCGCTTTTCTCCCTTTTCATTGTGGCCTGACATGAAGTGAAGGGCCATAGCCAAGTATTTTTCTTATTTTTGTCCCAGCGTAGGTCCAAAATTCCCAGCCATGCACATCCCCCACAATAAAGGGCTGCTCCATTCCCTGCTGCCGGCAATA
>CAJOLJ010000123.1 GCA_905235445.1 uncultured Bacteroidales bacterium | reverse complement strand
CTTTACAGCAAGGAGGACCTTGAATTCATAAGGCAGTCTGGCATGTAGGCTGCTCTCTCATTCATACAAAAACAAATAAGCCGTCTTCCTGTGAGGAAGGCGGCCTTTTCATTCTGTTGCCTGTTTGGCGGAGGGGGACTATTTCACGCGAATGGTCTGTCCCACTCTCAGAATCGATTTCATGGAAAGGTGAGGGTTCAGTTTCAGGATGTGGGCAAGTGAAATGCCGTTTTTCTTGGCAATGCCGGAAAGTGTGTCCCCGGCCCTGACGGTTACATAGACGGACTTAGCGGCTTCCTCCTCGGCTTGTCTCTGTTCCTCGGCCCTGACTTTCGCTATGGAGTCCGCGACTGCGTAATCCTTGGCATCCTGGGTGTTGATGAAGATCTCGTCATCGTCACTGTCGGGAATGTATTTGCTTGCCTCGGTCAGGTACTGTTTCTTCAGTACGAACAGACGGTGACGGAGTGTCCCCGATTCGAAGTCGATGAGCCACTGAGGGTCGAAGGCATAGCCATGGAAGCGGGTCTCGAAATGCAGGTGCGCTCCAGTGGACCTGCCTGTGGATCCACCCAGGCCTATTCTCTGTCCGGCCTCGACCCACTGTCCCGCTTCGACATCCCTTTTGGACAGATGGGCGTAGAAGGTCTCGAGACCGTTCTCGTGACGGATTATGACGAGGTTGCCGTAACCATGGTAGTATTTGGAGAAGCGGACCTTTCCGCTGAAAGCTGCGAAGACGGGGTCTCCCGTCCGGAGCGGAAGGTCCACTCCGTTGTGACGGCGGCGATGGCGTGTCCCGAAGGGGGAATATACTTTCACCTGGTCCGGACAGCAGTATGCTGAGAGGGTGTCCACGACCCATATGGATATCTTTTCGGGAAGGTCATCCTGGGAGGTGTGGTAAGGGTCGGGGTAATCCTCGTTCCAGTTCTCGGTAAAGATGGGGTTCCTGAGGATGACGGACGGATCCTTGTAGTATTTCCAGGTATTGTTCGCCATGAGCAATATCTTCACGCCCGGGGTCTGGGTCTCTATGGAGTCCAGGACCACGGTGCCGTCATTGATGAGTGACTGGACAGGCTGACGGAAGGGACGCGGAATCAGGATTTCCGCATCCTTGGTGCTCTTTATCATCGAGTCTTTCTGCTGTCCCCACGAAGGGAACAGGGCTCCGGATAAAAGGGCAAGCGTCAAGCCGGTTGCCAGCAGATGCTTCCTTTTGATGTGCATTTAATAATGAAAGGTTTGGTTGTTCTTGTCTAAAGGGGAATCATGGCTCCCGACCGTATCCTCTTTCAGTGGAAAGAGTGGATTAAAGGGGGAAGGGAAAACTCTTCCCCCTGGGTCTTTCCTGTTTATCATTGTTTTTATGTTGTGGACCAAGGATTGTCCGTAGGGGAGTGCTACCTGATTCCTCCGAACTGGCCTTTGATGATCTCGTCGACCTTGGCGATCTTCTCATCGAGAAGTTCCCTCGAGGATGCCTCGGCGAGGAACCTCAGGTAAGGCTCCGTGTTGGAAGGACGGATGTTGAACCACCACTGGGGGAACTCGACCCTGTAGCCGTCGAAGTCCATCATCTTGGTCGACTGCTCGGTCTTCAGGAAGTAATCCCTGACTGCGTCCATGGCTCCAGCCTTGTCCTCTACGCGGTAATTGATTTCACCGGAGTTCTCGTAGCGCTCAATCTTTGCGATTGCCTCGGCGAGGGTGACCCCTTTCTTTTTCAGGAACCCTACGACGCGCAGGACCAGAAGCGAAGCCAGAAGTCCGCTGTCGGAGTAGAAGAAGTCCTTGAAATAGTAGTGACCTGCAAGCTCGCCACCCCACAGTCCGTCAATCTCACGGAGTTTCAGTGCGGCATTGGCACGGCCGACTTTCCAGGTCTCTACCTGGCATCCCATCGGGGAGAGATACTCGCCGATAGCCTTGGAGGAGCGGATATCCTGGAGGACGATGCCCTTTTCGCCCCTTTCATCGACAAAGTAGTGTCCAAGGAGGGCGATCATCATGTCTGGTGCTATGAACTTGCCTTCGTTGTCCACGAACATGACCCTGTCCGCGTCACCGTCGAAGATGACTCCCGCATCGGAGTGATGCTCCTTGACGGAGTTCTCCAGGGCAATCACGTTGTCATGGATGAGCGGGTTGGGATCATGGTTGGGGAAGGTCCCGTCAATGGTGTCATACAGGTAGTGGCGATGCTCTCCCTCACCGAACAGCTCGTGGGCGAGGAGTCCTGCCATACCGTTGGAAAGGTCGAAGCTGAGGTCCAGGTCCTCGAGATTGGCTTCGTACTTGCGGAGGAAAGCCAGGTAGTCATCCTTTATCTCTTTCTGGAACACCTGACCCTTCTTCTCAGCGGGAGGTGTGGGCTTTCCTTCCTCGATCCACTTCTGTATCTGTCCCAGACCGGTGGCAAGCCCTACGGGAAGGGCTTTCTCCCGTGATACCTTGAGGCCATTGTACTCCCTTGGATTGTGGGATGCCGTAATCTGGACCGATGCCTTGAAACCGTAGTTTGCTGTACCGAAGTACACCATCGGGGTGGAGCTGAGCCCTATGTCATAGACGTCTGCCCCGGCGTCGGTGATGCCTTTGAGCAGGTAGTCATGGATCTCAGGGGAAGATGTCCTGCAGTCGCGTCCCACCAGGACCGCATCGGCCCCCAGGAGTTGCGGAAGGAAATAACCTACTTTGTAGACGGTGTGCTTGTCGAAGTCCTTGTTGTAGACTCCGCGGATGTCATATGCATGAAATGCTCCCATGATAAGTGAAATTTAGTGTGTCGTTTGGTTTTAGGAAAGAGAAATTATGTGGTGGTATATCGCTTTGGTTTCGCGGTGAAGCGTGGACCGCTCTTCGCTACTTGACAATCTTGGCCTTGTAGCGGGGTCTCTGTTTTCCCGCGGAAATCTCCGTGAGCTTCTTGGAAATAATCTTTTTCCTTACCGGTGCCACGATGTCGGTGAAGAGCTGTCCCTCAAGGTGGGAGAGTTCATGCTGGACCATTCTGGATGCAAAGCGGTCGAAGGTCTCGGTGACCTCCTTGAGGTCCTCGTCATAGTAACGCACGGTTATGCTCTGTGGCCTTGTCACGTTGGCGTAGATTCCCGGGACGGAGAGGCAGCCTTCCTCGTAGGTGCAGGTGGCGGCACTATGGTCGATGATGACTGGATTGATGAGAGTGCGTCGGAAACCGGCCAGGTAATCGTACACGTCTTTCATGATGTCGCCGTCAACTATGACAACCCTCTCGCTCACCCCGATCTGGGGTGCGGCAAGACCGCATCCGTCCGCTACCTTGAGCGTGTCCTTGAGGTCCTGGATGAGATTTTTCAGATGCTCTGTGTCGGTGAGGTCCACATCCTTGGCCTTCTGGCGAAGGACGGAGGAGCCGTAAAGATATATTTCCCTGATCATTGTTGTATAATTGTATGCTTTTGAAATGAGGCATATTCATTGAAGCCTCAAAAAATGTTCCTTTCCGCTTGTCCGGCCCCAAAAACAAGTTCCTTTCCCCTCCTTACTTCACGGGCGGCTTCTGTGGAAACTTGCGTTTCCTGGGCTTGGGGACGCTGGCCGTCCTGCCGCTCCCTTCGGGGTCTTTACCGATGGGCGTCATCTGTGTCAGGGCCCCAGGCCCGCTTTCCCCGGCAAGGGGGACGGACGCCTCGGCATTGACTTCTCCTTCTGCGGCAAAGTCCTCTCCTCCGGTCCCGTCAGATGCCATTCCCTGCTCCTGGGCCGCTTCCCTGTTCTTCCTGTCCAGATAGCTTTGAAGTATGATGGCGGCGCTTATTTTGTCGACCGAGGTCTTGTCCCTGCGCTGGGAGTATTTCATGCCGCCATCTATCATAGCCCTGTGCGCAAGCACGGAGGTGAACCTTTCGTCCTCGGTTACTGCCGGTATGTCCGGGAAGTTCTTTTCCAGGTTCTTCAGGCAGACCTTTACGTCAGCTGCAGCTTCGGACGGCTTCCCGTCCATGTTGGTGGGCCAACCCACGACAAATAGTCCGATAGGGCTGCTCTCGGCATAATTCTTGAGATAATCTATTAAATTTGCAGTCCGTACAGTATCAAGGGCCGATGCGAAGACCCCGAGCGGGTCGCTGACAGCAACCCCCGTCCTCTTTCTTCCGTAATCTATACCTATGATTCTGTCCAATTGACTTTAGATTAATCTGCGAATTGCAAATTTAATAACAAAACTGATAATTCATGGCAAAGCGCCACCGTCAGAAGAAAGATAGCGAGTCCCTGGGATATAACGTAAGTATCACGCAGGGGCAGAGTCATGAGTTGGTGAAGACTTTCAAGATAACCCGTCTTGGCATCACCCTGTGGATCATTACCGTCATAGTAATCCTCTTTACCCTCAGCAGCCTCATCATTGCATACACCCCTCTGAAGACTCTCATACCGGGTTATCCCGATCCCGAGTCCCAGCAGATGGCCATAACGAATGCAGTGAAGATTGACTCCCTGGAGTCGGTTATGAGAAGATGGGAGTTCTATGCGGAGAACCTGCGCAGGATAGTGGAAGGTGAAGACCCGGTGAAAGTGGATTCACTTGTGCGGACGACCACTGACCCTACGGTTATACAGGCCGATGCCAACAAACTCTACGAGAGGGATTCCCTGCTTCGGCAGATCGTGAAGGACGAGGATGAGTTCGGTCTGTCCTCATCCCGTCCAAGGCAGCTTCCCATCGAGGGAATGCACTTCTTCACACCCATCAAGGGCGTGGTATCACAGCCGTTCGTTGAACTTCTTCATCCTTACATAGACATTACCGCCCCTGCAAATACCGTGGTGACCGCAGTGCTTGACGGTACCGTCATCAATTCCGGATGGACGGACGAGGGAGGATACACCATAGAGATCCAGCACGAAGAGGGCATAATATCCATTTACAAGAGAAACGCCAAGCTTCTGAAGCGTTCCGGGGACAGGGTCAAGGCCGGGGCCCCGATAGCGCTGGCGGGAAGCACCGCCTCCGCCACACCCGAGACCCACCTGCATTTTGAGCTGTGGTACAACGGTGAGAGCGTGGATCCCACAAAATACATCAGTTTCTAGGTTTCAAATGCAAAGAAGACTTGCCATACTAGGTTCCACGGGGTCCATAGGGACCCAGGCCCTATCGGTGGTGCGGGAGCACCCGGGGGAATTCAAGGTGGAAATGATTACCGCAAACAGTTCAGTTGACCTGCTGATTTCACAGGCACTGGAGTTTAGGCCCACTTATGCTGCAGTTTGCAACCCCGATGTTTTCCCGAAACTTTGCTCTGCCCTCGAAGGGTCCGCTGTCAAGCCCATCCTCGGGATGGACGCCATATGCGAGAAGGTGGCGGAGGATTCGGTGGACATGGCCCTGACCGCCCTTGTGGGGTTCAGCGGTCTTCGCCCGACGATTGCGGCAATCAAGGCACGCAAGCCCATAGCCCTTGCAAACAAGGAGACCCTCGTGGCGGGAGGAGCCTATGTGATGCCTCTGGCAGCCAAGATGGGAGTTCCAATCCTTCCCGTTGACTCCGAGCACTCGGCCATTTTCCAGTGTCTTCTTTGTGCTGGCGGCAACAAGATAAGCAAGATTCACCTGACTGCATCGGGCGGACCCTTCCGCACCTGGAAGAAGGAGGACATAGCGAAGGCTACCGCTGCCCAGGCCCTCAGGCATCCCCGCTGGGACATGGGCGCCAAGATTACAATAGACTCTTCCACCCTCATGAACAAGGGCTTCGAGATGATAGAGGCAAGGTGGTTATTTGACACCGCACCTTCCGACATCAACATTGTTGTCCACCCCCAGTCCATCATCCATTCCATGGTGGAATACGAAGATGGTGAAGTGATAGCGCAGCTCAGTGAACCTGACATGAGAGGCCCCATCCAGTTCGCACTTTCATTCCCGAGGCGTCTGCCGCTAAGCGCCAAGAAAATGGATTTTGCAACACTGGGTTCGCTCACATTCGAGAAACCTGACTTTGACAAGTTCCCCTGCCTGGGCCTGGCCTTCAAGGCAGCCGAGAGGGGAGGAAACGTCCCCTGCGCCATGAATGCGGCAAACGAGGCCGCTGTGGCTGCATACCTGAGGGGTGACATTTCATTCTATGGCATTGCCGAGGTGGTGTCGAAGTTCTCCGACGAGGTTCCTTTCGTTAAGGACCTCACCGAAGAGAACCTCATTGCCACCAATGACGATACTTTCCGCAGGGCCGCCGATTACATAGCGGCTCGCCGCGGTACACTTTAGATTCCCTGCAATGACAGTACTCATAAAGATAGTGCAGGTGATCCTTGCCCTGAGCATTCTCATCCTCATACATGAGCTCGGGCACTTCACCTTTGCGAAGATGTTCGGCATCCGTGTCGACAAGTTCTTCCTGTTCTTCGACGTGAAGGGTGTGAAACTCCTTTCCACGAAGACAGGTTGGTTCTCCCGTCTGTTCCCGTCCCTTGCAAACAAAGATACCGAGTACGGAATCGGTTGGCTTCCGCTCGGCGGTTACTGCAAGATAAACGGGATGATTGACGAGTCGATGGACACGGAGTTCATGAACTCGGAGCCCAAGCCATATGAGTTCCGCTCCAAGAGCGCACCCAAGCGCTTTCTCGTCATGGTGGGAGGCGTGCTCAATAACTTCCTCTTCGCCATCCTTCTCAACATCATAATCCTTGCGGCCTGGGGCCAGTCCTACCTGAAGAACTCGGAGAACCAGATCTACGTGAACAAGCTATCCTACGATATGGGGTTCCGTACAGGTGATAGGGTGCTGGCATTTGATGACTATGTCCCGGAGAACTTCGGGATGCTGCAGGCGGACCTTGTAAGAAAAAATGTCCGCCAGGCAACCGTCCTGCGTGACGGCGATACGGTATCATTCTACATCGACCAGTCGCTGTATCCGGAAGTCATCAACACTCCCGACGTGTTCTCGGTCGCGGTACCGTTTGTCGTGGATACCATCCCGCCTCAGTCCCCCAACTACGGAAGCGGACTTCAGAGAGGTGACAGGATAGTGGAAGTGGACGGCCATCCCATCCGCTTCGTGCAGGACTCGAGGGCGGTAGTCGGGGAACACAGGAACGAGACCCTTCCCATCAAGGCCCTCAGGGGTGCTGATACACTGGATTTCGGGATGAAGGTGGACTCGACCGGCATGGCGCTCATATATGCGCAGATACCCGGGATATCCGTCCATACATATTCTTTCGTGCAGGCGATTCCCGCTGGACTCAAGTACACCTGGACCAGCGTCAAAGGATACCTCAGCGACCTGAAGATGGTCGCAACCCCCAGTACCGGGGCATACAAGAGCGTGGGAAGTTTCATAGCGATAGGCCAGGTTTTCCCCGGCCAGTGGGACTGGTATAGCTTCCTTTCCATCATGGCTCTTCTCTCCCTCATGCTCGGTGTCATGAACCTGCTTCCGATACGCTGGACGGAGGACACATACTGTTCCTCATTTATGAGATGATAACCAGGCGAAAGCCCAGTGACAAGTTCCTGATGGTAGCCCAGATGATCGGGATGGTACTCCTTTTGATGCTGATGATACTGGCGTTCGGGAATGATATCGGGCGACTGCTGAAGTAGTAGAATTCATTTAAATTTAGTGACATGAAAGCTTTGAACATGTTCATGTGCAGGAGGGTGGCTCTGCCACTCTTTGCGCTCTCCCTTGCCGTCAGCTCGTGCCACAGCACGAAGGCCCTTCTTCCCAATGTCTCCGGGAAGGCGGGGGAAGTGATAGTCGTCATTGAAAAGGACAACTGGGAAGGTGACCTGGGTACCGCAGTGAGGGACCTCCTTGGCGGGGACTGCCCTTATCTTATGCAGAGGGAGCCTCTGTATAACCTTGTGAACATCGCTCCCGGAGGGTTTGCCGAGATACTGCGTGTCCACCGCAACATCCTCATGTTCAACATTGATCCTTCGGTCACTGAGCCTGCGGTGCAGTATCGCTCAGATGTGTGGGCGCATCCGCAGAGGGTGATAGTCGTGAGCGCCAAGGATGCCACGGAGGCGCTTGGCCTGTTTGGCGAGAACTCCGAGAAGATTCTCTCTTCCTTGGAGCAGGCCGAGAGGGACCGCATCATAGCGAACTCCATCCTCTACGAGGAGGTGTCCTTCCGGGATAAGGTCGTAGACCTCGCGGGTGGTTCGCCCCACTTCCCGACGGGATACAAGTGGAAGACGGGGAACGACGACTTCATATGGATAGCTGACGAGAAGCAGTACGTGAACCAGGGCATCTTCATCTACAGGTACCCTGCCAAGTCCACCGTTGGCATGATGGTTTTAATGGTAGTTGCAATGATTTTGTAACTTAAAATAAATTAATAAATAAAATAATAATCTATAA
>CAJOLJ010000122.1 GCA_905235445.1 uncultured Bacteroidales bacterium | reverse complement strand
GACGACTATTCGGACATGTTCTTTATATAAGGTAAGTACGGCAGGGTCCCGAATCCATAGAATCTAATTGCATTCTCCCCTAGGAACAGCCTTTTCTCCTCGTCTGTGAGCAGGTCGGAGCGGAGGACGAAGTCATATGACATCTTATACGTTATGGCAGTAATTGTCCTCGGGTAATCCGATCCCCACATCAGTTTATCGATTCCGACGAGGTCGGCTGCCTCCCTTATGGCTCTGACGGCTCCTCTGAAAGGATAGAACTCGGAGTTGAAAAGCCATGTTATGCCACCGCTTTCAATCATTACATTGGGATGGCGGGCAAGCTTTATCTGCTCCAGCCACCTCGGCGTCGTGACCATGCCGAAATGGCCTATGGCAATTTTCAGGTCAGGGAAAGCGGAGACTATCTCCTCCACCTGGGAAATCTGGCTGCAATCCTCATGAAGACAGAGGGACAGATAAAGGCCATCCTCCTGCATGAGGGAGTACATCTGCATGAGTTCATCCCCGCAAAGGGACCTTTTACCAAGACGGTGCCCCGGTATGGCAACACCCGAGAAGGGGCCGCCCGGAAGGATCCTCCCGGCCTCCTCCATGAATCCATCCCCCCTGACGTCGAACATAGCGCAGACCTTCAGGCGGTCCGGATACTTTGTCGCCACTTCAGCGAGGTACTCATTCTGGATCCCGTCTATGAACTCCTGCACTACGACGGCTCCACCCACCCGGGCATAGTCCATGTTGGAGAGGAACACTTCGGCACAGTTCCTTCCGTCAATCATGAAAGGCGGGAGCATCTGGACTTCCTGCCCGAAGAAAAGGGACCGGCCACGCTCAAGGGTGCGGATGGGCTGCCCGTCCACCACCGTATCCTGCCTCAGCCACAAGTGGCTATGGGCATCGATTATTCTCAGGAATTCTTCCATCTCACTCTCATCTGCTCCCCTATGGCTTCACGCACTTTTCCAACGAGATCCCAGTCGATGGGCTCGTTTGCCCACTCGATGCTCCGCCTGACATTTGCGGGGTTGGCGGAACCGAACAGGGTGGAAGCTATGCGGGGATTGGAGATACTGTACTGGATGGCCAGTTTCTCGATGGGATAGCCTGCCTCGGTACACAGGGCCACGGCCCTCTGGCAGGCATCCACGAGGGACTTGGGGGCAGGATGCCACGAAGGGACGCCCCGGGTGGAAAGAAGACCCATCGCAAGAGGTGAGGCATTGATTATGCCTACACCATGGCTTTCGAAGAAATCGAAGTAATCCTCCAGCAGGTCGTCGTTGAGGCAGTAGTGGCAGAAGGACAGCACCGACTCAACCGTACCGTCCGGGACATGCTCCACGACCCACTTCTGGTTCTCGGGCTGCAGGTCGGTTATGCCGACATGGCCCACCACTCCCTTTTCACGGAGTTCCACCAGGGCGGGAAGAGTCTCGTTTACTACCTGACTAAGGTCCGCGAACTCAATGTCATGGACATTTATGAGATCGATGTAGTCTATTCCCAGGCGGTCCATGCTCTCGTAGACGCTTTCGACGGCTTTCTCGGCGCTGTAGTCCCAGGTATTGACCCCGTCCTGGCCATAGCGCCCGACCTTGGTGGAGAGGTAGTACTTGTCCCGGGGGATGAGCTTCAGGGCCTTGCCAAGCACCATCTCGGCCTTGTAGTACCCGTAGTACGGGGATACGTCAATGAAGTTGATGCCGCCCTCGATGGCAGCGAGAACTGCATCGATGCCGTCCTTTTCCTTGACGGAGTGGAATACTCCGCCAAGCGAGGAGCCTCCGAAAGAGAGTTTCGAGAGGGACATCCCAGTGGATGCGAGTTGTCTTGTTTCCATATGATGAGAGAGTGTGTGTTATCAAATATCCCTCAAATATAGCGTTTTTCAGCGAATGGGTGCATCAGGATGGCCGACAATTCAGCTGACGCCTACTTTTCGCTCACTCTTTCGCCCTTCCATCCGTCCGAAGCGCTCCAGCCGGGACTGTACAGGCAGGTAACTGAACAGGTAGGACAGCGGAAGGCTCCCTCCCTATTCACGGTAAACTCCTCGGTCACCTCGCTCTCCCCTTCCGCCAGGACATCAAAGCTGTACACAGTCCGCTCTTTGCTTACCTCCCTGTACCCGGAAGGCAGGATCTGCCAGACTTCGTTTACATGGATGGGCCTAAGTGCAAGGTTGTATATTCCGGAGAGTTCGTCAACGGGTGAAAGAGAACTCTCATGAGGAGCGGTGAGTTTGACGAAAGAGCGGTTCTGCTGGCTTGTGAGGGTGTAGCAGGCACGGATGCGGTCCCCCACGTGAAGGACTTCCCCTTCGGGGATTGTCTTCCACCTTCCACCGGGCTCCATCCTCTGGAATGACCTCTCGACGGTCATGCCCGATGAAGCAGGGGTCACTTTTTCGAAAGGCAGGGTGGAAGAGGAAGAAAGAGTGACTATCCTGGACCCGAGCAGTTCATCCGGCAAGTTCCAAAGCATGGAAAGGGCCTCGGCGAAGTAAGGATCATTCTCCCAGGACTGGGTCTGTTTCTGGATAAGCAGCCATAGCAGGATGTCATCCCTCAGGTCGTTTTCCACAAGAGAGGATATCAGCACATGGGCATAGACCTCGCTTGAAAGAAGTCCCCTGAAGAACTTCACTGCCGAAGGATAGTACCGTCCGCCGGCTGCAGACGGGACGGCATATTCACCGAGGACCTCGATGTCATTTCTTATGGTTGAGGTGAAGCGGTCCCCCACAAGTAGAAGTTCTCCCCATGAACGGGCCAGGGCAAGACCCTCTTCGGACTGGATTAGACGACTTAGCGTTGCGCAGCGCCGGGCCCTTCCAAGCACGTCTTTGTTTTCATAATCGTAGCGACCGGGAGTGAGGTACTTTCTCGCAAATGACCTAAACGAACGGAGCGCTCCCTTATCGGCATCCTTCACAGAGATGAACGGGACTTCCGCCCACATTGACCTCACGGCCATGTACTGCTCAGCGGAAAGGTCATTGAAGAATAGTCCCCAAGGGTGCTCGAACTGAACTTTGTCAAGATACATTACGCTGGAGTCCACCTGGGGTATTGCCTCTCCTCGGTCACGAAGCATAGCGAACCTCTCGAGGAGGGCCGCAGTGACGATGGACGAGGACCGCATTCCCGCTCTCCACGGGAACCCTCCGTCGGGGTTCCTGGAGGACAATATTCTCTTAAGCAACAGTTCCTTGTCCGCAGTTGTCCTGGAGGAAGCGGTACTGTCTGAAGTATTCCCGTCCAGTTTTTCTTTTACCGCCAGACAGTAATAGGCGCTGCTCAGTGTCACAAGGTCACTGTCCTTCGGGGAGCAAAGCTCATCCCAGGAGCGAAGAAGCATATCCCTTACGGACTCGCTTTGCACTGTAGGTTCATTCTCGAGGGGCACGATGGCAACTGTCCTGCGCAGGGAATCAACCGCTCCCGCCTCATCCGAAGGGTGAAGCAGCAGGGCGGAAGCTGTTCTGGTGATCGTTTGGAAAGAGTCATACAGGGGAACCTGATGAGAGACCCCGTCAGAGAACCTGTCCCCGACAAAAAGGAGTTTGAAGGTAAGAGTGTCATCCTTGCAGTCAGGACTTACGCCGAAAGGAATGTCCACTGTGCGGGTCTCGCCCTGAGAGACCCTTATCGGAGTCTGCGCCCTGGAAAGTTCTTTCCCTTCGGAGTCCATGCTCAGCAGGACCATCCTGCCCTCGGTATCGGTATCCGATATGCTTGACAAGGTGCAAGCAAGAACCCCCCTGTCGCCCTTGTACAGGAAACGGGGTTCCCGCAGGGAGACCTTCACGGGGATGGTAACGAGTATATCCTCGGCAAGGGAGGAGTTCGCCATTTTCCTGTCATGTGCGAACACTTTAAGATGATAGGAAGAGAGTTTATCCGATGTCCGGAAAGAGAATGTTATCTTACCGTCACTGTCAGAGCGGAGCTGAGGCTCGAAAAGAAGCACTTCCGAGAACACTTCCCGAACTCCCCTCTCCGAATAGTCCTCCTCCTGCAGCCCTTCGCCCGTGCTTATTATGTCCGCTCCCCCTGCTGCCCTGCTCCCGTAGATGCCCCTGGACTGGTCGGGAGAGAGGACTTTCATTGTGATGGAGGGATCCATGAGAAGGGTAAGCGCCTTTTCCTTGGTCGTTATGACTCCGTCAACTATGTAAAGCGGATCCTCCGAGGCCCTTTCCGATGAAGCGCCCCTTACCCGAAGGCCCGAGGCAGCGGTTTGCAAAACCCCTGTAATGGTGTTCTTTCCGGAAACGCCATACGCGATAACGGCAGTTTCATCAAGGGCCATCAGATCCTCACTCAGCATAATGTCCATGTCCGGTTCAGCGGGGAGAAGGGTGCCCACATACCCGATGCATTCGATCCTGAGGAGCGTGCCGGGGGGAACGTCGAGAGAGAACTTCCCTTCAATGTCAGTCATGGTCCCTTTTCCGTTGGCCGTTATGGAGGCGCCTACGATGGGTCCCTCCTCATCACGCACGATGCCATAGACCCCCGGCATCGCAAGGACGGAGCCCGCTGAGGGCTTCCGGGCTTCGTCCGTCCCGCAGACAGTCCATACTTTCGGGAAAACGACCGAAGGGGAAAGAAGTGACAGTGCGCTCCATGGGTGCGGGGCTACGGCGTCAAGGCTCCTGTCCACAACCGACACTGCAGCCTCCACACCGGGTACTGTCCCGAGAGTTATGCTGTACCGGGTCGAAGGAGAGAAAGAAGAACCCATTGACTCGACCCTCAGGGGAAGAGCCGTAGCCTCACTTCTGTCCTGGTGGAATGTAGAAGTGAAAACACTCTTCTTCCCGTCACGGAAGTATCTTATGTCAAGAAGCACCGTTTCGGAATACTCAGCCTTGAACGGAATGGAGTATTGCCTGGACTTACCGTTTCCCTCCACCTTGAGAGGGATGCTCTCAAGAAGGGTCCCCTCGACTGAGAAGAGACTTGCGGCAGCCCATACAGTGCCATCCGACCCACTGACAGTAAATGTGATGTCCTCGCCTCTTCCAAGGTCCGTTTTCCCGGGGACAATAAGGCTTCTTACCCCGGCAGGGAGGGTCTCGGATGATTTCCTCAGGAACGGGACATAGGCGCTCTTGGTGGACCTGTCCCCATGGACCGTGCTCCGAAGGGAATAGAGCCCGTCCGGAAGGGATGCCATGTCCACTTCAAAGGACTCCCCGCTTGTCGCTTCCCCGGTCTTTATTACCGAAGAGTCCGACCCCAGAAGTTGCCACTTGACCTTCCATGGAAGGATCTGCGAGTCAGGGTTCCTTACTGAAATCCTGAATGAGGGATTCTTGCCGGACGGAAGAAGTTTTATCCTGCCTGCCCCGAAGTCCCGCACATCCACTGCCGCTTCGTCCACGTAGTTGAGCAGTTCACAGGAAAGGTCCACGCTCCCGCCGAGGGTCAGGGTCCTGTCCAGCGTGACGGACTCCCCCTCGGGGTCAGTTACGGTAAGAAGAAGAGACGCTCTCCATCCTTTGGAGGGAGTGTGCACCTGGAGGGAGAAGGTGCCATCGGGACTTGGGACACCACTGAAAGCGGTACCGTCCAGCATGGCTTCTATCCTGGCATCGGTAATCGGATGTGAAGAGAAGGAACGTATCTTTCCATGAATGGTGATATCCTCACCGTTCCGATACAGGGAATCCGGATTGTCGAGGGTGACTTCATATGTGGGCAAAGTAAAATCACCTATCCTCACCTTTTCGGTAAGGAGCTGCCTGGAGCGGGAAAGGACTTCCAGGGTGCATTCTCCACGGAGGATGTCCTGAGGGGTGTGATATGAGAAAGTGGCAGAGCCCCATTCATTCAGGGAGAGAGTCTCTGAGTGAAGAAGCTTCCCGCTGGGGTCGTTAAGTCTCACTGTGACCGTCCTTCCCGGGGCAGGGGTCCTGAGTGACTTGGAAGGGTCGCCTTCATAGACTATGACAACGGCACGCAGTGTGTCAGCGGGCCTGTAGGCCCCGGCACTTCTGAGAACCCTGGCATGAAGGTCCCTGGAATGGTCCTTCTCCTTGGCATTTCTCCTGTCAGGGGTGTGCCTCAGTACCGAGATATCGGGGGTGCTGTGGAGTTTTCCTTCGCTGTCCTTCCACTCGAAACGCACTTTCCTCCACTCTCTCGGGAATCGGGAGGCCTTGGGGGCAAGGAGCCTCTGCGCCCCTGCGGGAAGCACCGAGAAGGTAGGTGAGAGTGCCATTCTCCCCCTGTACTTTTCCACCGACGAGCCGTTTTCACGTGTGACCGATACTACGATGTCGGCCTCTTTGACGGGCTCTCCGCTCACGAAGTGGGCTACTCTTGCAGAGAGGAATCCTCCCCTCTGGATTTCAATGCAATCGGCGGAAAGGGTATGCTTCGTGTAGGAGCCAAGATACTTGAGGGAGGGTGATTCAGTTATGGGCCAGTAGCCGTCATCCAAGTCCGGGGGAAGCGGGGCGTACAGGGTGTCGTTCACAAAGAACTTCCTGTGGGCATTCCTGAAATGAATGGTGTGATGGCCAATCTTTATTGTCGGGGAAGGAATGTTCCTTCCCTGCAGGATTATCTTCCCGTCCTTGACGTAGGCTTTGTAAGTCTTCTTTTCGAGGGGTTCGAGCACAGAGGACTTGACGGTGCATTGGCCCCTGAGGGACTTGTCCAGGGATGCTATGGCCCTCTCGTGGGCTTTCGCTTCACCCTGGAGGGCGAGAGCTTTCCGCTCGGTGGCCAGCGGGTCCTGGCACAGTAGTGTGAAAGAGTCGACAAGGATGTCCCGGGAGAGAAGATGGACCTCCGGAATGGAAGAATACTTTTCACGCAGGGTCCTCAGTTCATCCACCCGTTTCAGAAGAGGTTTCCTACCAACTATGTACCTGTCCAGGCAAAGTTCCTGGAATGCACTGCCCCGTACATGCTCCCTAAGGGCCGGAAGGACCTTATCGCCGAAGGAGAAACGGCTGTTCCATAGGATGTGGGCGTAATCATCGCCGGGACGGAAAAGGTCATCGGGCCTGACGTTCCCGACAAGTTCGGGATGGTGGGAGGAGGAGAGCCCCTCCCGATTGGACAGGGCATAATCCAGGGAGAGCTCAACGCCGGTACGCCCATCTTCATTGTTGCCACTGTCCCTGAGGAAGCGGTACACGAGGACAGGTTCCCCCATAGAGTGGAGTTCCTCCCCCCACTTCGATTCGAATTCTTTCCTCCTCACGGGTTCAAGAAGTGCCCTTAGGCGGAATTCCTCCCGCCCGGCATCGTAGAAGTCCTTCAGCAGACCTTCCTTCTTCGCCTCCTCCTTCATTTTCGGAAGAAGTTCAAGGCATTCACGGGGACGGTCACGTCTGGAGAGTTTGTAGAACTCCTTCCACTGACTGAGGCGATGTCCCCTGCTGTCGGCTTTGGGGAGAACCTTCGCCTCGAGAGGCGGGAAGGGAAGGAGGAGCCCAAGTGAGAGTACCGCTGACAAAAGAATTGTCAGCCTCCGAGGGGAAAGGGTAAGGGGGGCCGGCACATTCCGGGAAAGGAAAAAGAACGGTCTCATGGCACAGTGATTATGACAGATTGGATAGAGGGCTAGGGCATCCTCCCACATTCCCGGGGAGGATGATACAAATATAACACACACAGTCGGTTTTGTCAAACAACTCGCCAACATATGAGCGAACCTTCATGAAGTTCTGAAGAAAACAAGTTTAGCGACAGTTCTCAGAAATACCCTCAGCCGCGCCTTTGCCTAACCGCGCTTCAGACATGTACAGCTGAAGGAATCGGGCAGAAAAGAATCAATGTCGGGAAGCATTTTCCTCACCTAAACAGCAAATTACTATCATACAGCACTTTTAACAAACATGTTTCCTAAGGGACATTTTCACTTCCGTAGGGAAAAAGTGCAACAAAAGTGAAAACTTCGCTTCCAAAACTTTCAATTATTTGCATCCAATTGCATCCGAATTGTTAATTTTGTAACAATCCGGGCTGTTTTTGGCCCATAGGACCCCATTATTTGCAAGAAGATATCATTTTTCCCCTCCGGACCGCATGAAACGTCCCTCAGCATACATTTTCCCGCTTCTTTTCCTGCTTGCGCTGCTGCCATGGCCACTAGGTGCTCAGATGGCCCGCCTGTACACCTCCGAGGACGGGCTTCCCAACAGTCACATAAACCACGTCTACCAGTCCCGCAGGGGATTCATCCTGATTGCCACCGAAAACGGCCTGGCCCGTTTCGACGGGATGGACTTCCACACATACAGGAACATTTCCAACAGGCCGGAGGAACTCTCCGGCAACCTTGTTCTGAAAAGTTTCGAGGACAAGGACGGGACCCTCTGGGTAGGGACATCGCAGGGACTTCAGACCTACGACTACGAGCGTGAAACCTTCACGAAAGTTGACCTCCGTGACCCCTCCATCCCCTCCTCCACGGTCCATGTGGCGGATATCCAGGAGATCCATTCCCAAGGGGGAAAGACAAAGATATGGGTCGGGACATCCCAGCACGGCATCTACGTACTGGACCCCGCTACCAAGGAAATGGACTCCTCGCTTAGGCAGACCCTCCTTTCCGAAGTGCCCACGACGTTCATCTCAAAGATTTTCGAGGACAGCGGTGGACGGGTCTGGCTGGCCTCCGAGGCTAAGGGAGTGTACATCGTCAATGGCATTACAGGCCACAGGGAGCGGATAAACTGGTCCGATCCTTTCACGGCAGCTCTAGGGGGCGAGATACTGGTGACGGATTTTGCACAAGACAGCACCTCGGGACAGATACTGATCTCGACTTCCAACTACGGACTCTTCCTCTTCGACCCGAAAACTCTCACCATACGTCGCAGTTACGATGCCACCGCGAGAAGTTCCAAGGCCATGGCCCTTCTTCGCAACCACCTGGAGGGCAAGGCCGGGGACAGGACATTCATAGTGGGGACCGAGGACAGGGGCATCATGATGTATGACCTGGACTCTGACAGACTGAGCGGGTATTCATTTTCCAATAACCCCTACAACATCTCCAACTGGAAGGTCCACTCCCTGATGGAGGACATGCAGGGGAATGTCTGGGTCGGGGCCTTCCAGAACGGGCTCCTGGTAATCCCCAAGTCAATGTACGGGTTCCAGTACACATACTTCGGACCGGACGAGCTCTCCCTCCAGAACGGCGACTGCATATCCTCGATACTGAGGGACCCTCTCGACGGCAGCCTCTGGGTCGGCATGGACGGAGGCGGGATAGCCAGGATGGCCCCTGACGGGAGCAAGCAGTATTTCAAGGACTCCAATTACAGCGGGCTTTCCAACAACTCCGTTCTCGCCCTGTGCTCCGACAAATGGGGCAACCTGTGGGCGGCCACTTACCTGGGCGGCCTCTTCGTCAAAAGCCC
>CAJOLJ010000121.1 GCA_905235445.1 uncultured Bacteroidales bacterium | reverse complement strand
AGCGTGTCATATTTTTATTTTTTCGGGAATATTCCGGTTTTTTCCGGTCAGGCCCGTCACATCAAACTCAAAATTGCCACTTTTTAAAGTGGACTCAAGATTATATAAGCACATTTTATCGTTCAGACTATGTTGATCCATCTCCACGCTGGAACACCATGGCACTGGATTCGACCATGACTAATACATATGAAGTGGGACAGTTACTCTCAGATATTGGCCAACATGTTGGGACTCAATACGGCGTTTTTGAATCATCTACCACAATTTACGACAATCAAGCACCATATATTCTATAGCCCTATGGTATAATAGGTCAGTTGGACAATTTTGATTCTTCGATAGTCAAAAGTGCTTTAGATAGCGGTTTACCTGTCGTAATCATGGCACAGCCATATCCTAATCCTAATTCTGATTCCAGTATTGGACATTGCTGGATTATCGATGGATACCGATTCACCAGAAGCATCGTAGATGTCTCTTACCTAAGGACACTTGTCTATTGTCCAGGACCTGAACCCCCAGGACCTGAGTATGATTTTGTGTATTCCCTCGAGCAAATGCAATCCATTGATCCAGACATGTATGACGGCAAGATTTCTGTAAAGAGAATCTCGGAAAGAGCCCTTTTTTGGAAAATGAATTGGGGCCTGGATGGTCAGTATGATGATGCTTTATATAGGGAATATGTCGGTTGGGAGACAGGTTTAGGAGATTTTTCCACTAACAGAAAAATTATTCACAGTTTTGAGTCATTATGAAAAATCCTTCAAATTTCAGTTTCTATGCCATAGCCGCACTGGTCCTGGTCACTGCGCTGCCTTCTTGCGGTAAACTGGGACTTGATAATAGGCTAATTCCGAGGAAGGACATTATCCTCACCCGTTCCGATATGGAATTGGTCCAGGAAGGGAACACCCTTGCATTCAACTATTTCCGACAAGTTTACGAGGACAGGAACTTCATAATATCACCTTTTAGCCTCCAGAGGACTCTCGCGATGGTACAGAACGGGGCACAGGGAAAGACCCAGGAAGAAATAGCTTCCGTAATCGGAGAAAACGGGGCTGACCCTGAGTCGATAAACTCCTTCATGCGCTCCTATACCAAGCAGTTGCTGAAGGTTGACCCAAGCACCTCCCTGGAACTTGCGGATGCCCTCCTTTTTGAGACCACGGTCCCCCTCAAGAAGAACTTCCGGAACACCATCAGCTCATTCTACGATGCCGAGGTCAGAAACCTGGATTTCTTGCGCGACGCCGGCACCAGCATGTCATGGATCAATGATTGGGTAAAGGAAAAAACGGGAGGGATGGTCCCCTATGTGGTGAAACAGATACCGCCACTGACAATATCGATGGTCCTCAGCGCGATGGCATTCAATGGAAAATGGTCCTCCGTTTTCGACCCGGCGAGCACCATGTACAATTACACTTTCTATCTTCGGGACGGAACGACTTCCACTGTAAGAATGATGTTCCAGAACAGTACATTCGAATATGCGGAAGACGACCTCTTCAAAATGCTTTGCCTTCCCTATGGCAACGGTGCTTTCCAGATGGTCATCCTGCTTCCCCATGCTGTGAATTTCGACCTTGGCACCGTAGACATACAGCGGTGGGAGGGACTGCTGTCAAAGACGCATGAAGAGAAACTTCCAGTGAGCATCCCCAAGTTCAGTATATCGACAGACCTGTCCCTGGAAGAAACACTGTCCAAAATGGGAATGCCCACAGCCTTTACCGGGGAAGCCGACTTCAGCCTGGTTGCCGACACTTCGAATAGCCTTTACCTCACGCAAGCAAGACAGTCTTGTTTTATCGAGGTAGATGAATCCGGAACCAAGGCAGCCGCAGCGACGCAAGCCACATTTGGCGTGTACACATCCCCGATGCCCAAATACACGTTCCAAGCAAACCATCCATTCTTGTTCGCAATTATGGAGAAGAGCACCCACGGCATTCTGCTGATGGGGCAGTTCTGTGGGAAGTAGTGCTTTTTACCAGGCACATCCCTTGGTATTTCCAGGCACGGATCTGGAATCGAGCATAGATGCGTTGTCCCCCGGGTATCCTATCCCGGAGGGCAACGTTTCATGTTTACGCTACCCTGTACCCCAGGGACTTCCTAAAAGAATCTTCCCCAAGAAGTGCACTTTGACGGAAGTCTCATCCGCACCATGTCCCCCCCCTCCAAGGGCAGCACCCGCCTCCGACCCGTATACTTTCCATCAAAGTAATATCTCCACCTTGACCCCGTCGGGGTCATTGTCAAAAGTGAGGAGAATGGTTTCACTGGCCTCATCCCATCGGAAATCTGACATCTGTCCATTCAGAAGTACCTTCCTGGGACTCCTTCTTAGTTTTATCCTCGTGACACTGACGGTTTCCTCAGGACCTTTGCAAGTGTAGCTGAACCTTTTTGAGGTCTCTTTCTCATCATATGCCCTGGATGATGCAGCGAGGATGCACGGAGCCTTGGGTGCTTTTGAGATATCGTAGAACAGACCTTGTGACCCCGGAAGGATATCGTGTTTCCCGTATACCGGAAGGGACGGATCGTAGATGTCAATGAACGGTCCCCCTTCCAGAGTGTATGGTTCATTCCCGCCTTCATCCATCACGGCCACCAACCTGTATGGTCCCCTATCCAGCACGAAATGGTTCTTGCAGTGGATCTCCCCGTACAGGTCCTCCACCGCCCGAAGCAAAGTGTCGTCCCTTCCTTCTTCGAGGACATACTCCTTGGGGTCATGCCTGAGGACCGTGAGTTTCCCCTTTCCGCACCCGTAGGTTCCCTCTCCCGCTCCCGCCGGAAGGCCAAGGAGGGTCAGCAGGTGGTCAAAGGGCCTTTCGAAGGAGTTCCCGCCTGTGTTCCACCACTCTTCCACACCCTGGAAGGGATCGGTATCGGTTGCGCTGTAGATAAGATGTCCCCCTTCTTTGACCCACTGGGCAAGATGGTCATGGGCGGCACTCTCAAGTGGTTTCATGTTGGAGTAGGTCATAAGGAGGACCTTCACGTCTTCGAGGGTCTTTTCGTAGCCAAGGTTCTCTATGTGGGTTATACCCACAGGTACGCCCTTCTTGAGAAGTGGCATGGCCAGGCCGAAGAAGTTCGACAGCTGCGGGTCATCATACCCGTCATGGAGGGGGAATCTCTGGAACATGAGGGAATTGCCCATGAGAACGGATATGCCCTCCGACCCGTCGAGGTGATTCGAGCTGTGTGGCATATTCTGGGCCGCGTTTGTCATGAGGTGCATCATCGTGGAGAAGTCCTTAGGTATCAGGACCTTCTCATCAGAGTCAGCGCTTTTCTTGTAGGGACGGCGGTATATCCTCTCGGGCCAGGGCATTATCTCATAGTCGGAGATCCCGGGATAGAGCATCTGCGCCGTGAAGGTGGCCTTGTAGTTTTCCTTGAAATCCTCCCAGTCCCTGGCCCAGTCCTCAATTGGATCGGTAAGGAACCACACCCTCCTTCCCGTGGGTTCCACCATCGATGCCATGCAGCCGTATTCAAGGAAGGCTGTCTCAAAGACTCTCTCCCCTCTTCTGCCGTCATAGTAGACGGGTGCCCTGGAAGTTCCGGTCCATACCTGGGCTATGTATCCGTCCACGCAGGGAAGGGAGGCGAGCGAAGCCTCCGGACTGACGATCTCCCACATGGAGTAGTTCAACAGCGAATGAGTGGGTACATAGCACTTTATGTCCCTTCCGAGGGACTTTCCGTACTCCTTGGCATAGGTGAATGTCTCCTCGAGGGCACGGTAGTAGAGATGGTACTTGAGTTTCGAGGAAAGGTAAGTGGCCTCGGGGGATTCATGCTGGGGCCTCCAGTCACTCCCGTAATACTCTTTCCACTCCCGCTTGAAGGAGTCCGAGTATCCGCCGCTGGCCCAGAACTCCGGTTCCTCGAGGAATATGGCATCCACTCCGGCATCAATGACCCTTTTTATCACCCTCTCCTTGAAGTAGCTGAGGTAGTTTTCCGACGGAACGATGTACGGGGTCATCTGTCCGTGCCATAACGTATCCCCGCTCTGCTGCACCTGCCCCTCGTCAAGGTGCCACACTCCATCCCATTCCCCCGTGAAATAGTCACTGTAGGCTCCCCAGGCGATGCCTGTCATGAAGTAGGGTTCGTAGCCCCTTTCCTTCCATGAACTAATCCTGGACTCAAGCGACAGTTTTGCCGAAGCGGGATCGGAGGGATTGCCGCCCACTCCGTACACCATGACCGCATCGGCCCTGTTATCCGTATATGGAGTCCAGCCCTGGCCGGTCTGGAAGATGGTTTTGTCGGGCGGGACCTGTGTTTTCTGGGAACTGCAGCAAGAGAAGGACAGGAGCCCAGCTGCCGCTATGGTCAGATACAGTACTGAATGTCGGAGGGGAAACATACTGTGCAAATGGAATTACGGGATGAAAAGAATGAACTATAGGTAAAAACAGCCATCAACACAAAAACAGGCACTGCGCCCGACTTCTTTCGAAGCCGTCTCGTAAAAAAAGGGAGCAATTCCATGAATAATTTGCTGCCGCCACACACTCACTGAGAGAAAATCCCGGAAGGGGTGGCTCCCTCCGGGACTTTTCTCTCTGCCTTTGCCAGGTGCCCCGAGAGGGGGATGGCTTAGATGAGTTCCAGTGCGACATCCATCATGTGGGTGAATGTCTTCTGACGCTGTTCCGAAGTTGTGGCCTCACCCGTAAGGATGTGGTCGGAAATCGTAAGGATCGTCAGGGCACGGTTTCCTGAACGGGCTGCGTTCATGTAGAGTGCCGCAGCCTCCATCTCGACTGCAAGGACACCCATCTTCATCCATTTCTCAGGCTGTGGAGTGTCCGAATAGAACAGGTCAGAGGACATGACGTTACCGACCTTGTAGCCGTAGCCGAAACGCTCGCAGGCATCAGCCGCCGCCCTCAGCATCCCGAAGTCCGCAATGGGTGCGAATGTCCCGGGGAGGTCGAACTGGGCTGCATAATTGGAGTCCGTACAGGCTCCCTGAGCCAGTACGAGGTCCCCGATCTTCAGGTCATGGGAATAGGATCCGGCGGAACCGATCCTCATGATGGTCTTGACATCATAGAAATTGAACAGTTCATAGGAATAGATGCTGATCGAGGGGATTCCCATACCGTGTCCCATGACGGAGACCGGTTTTCCTTTGTAGGTTCCCGTAAAACCTAGCATCCCGCGGACCTGGTTGATGAGAACGGGGTTCTCAAGATAATTCTCCGCCATGAATTTCGCCCTCAGGGGGTCTCCGGCCATGATGACGGTCGGGGCTATGTCGCCGTACTTTGCCCCGATGTGCGGGGTAGGTGTATTGTGCTGGTCCATAGTTAGAGTGTAATTGCTGTCTGTACTATTTTGAATGTGGCTCAAATTTAGAAACTCCTACCGATAATCGCAAATACTTTTGGGAAAACCGGCCCCTTATCTCTCGTATGCGCAGTTCCGCCGCGGGCCTCAAAAGTACGCTATCCTCCTTGCCCCTCTTTGCAAAAACCGGCGGGGAGATTATCTTTGCAAAAGCATCAACACTTTTTACGATGGTACACCTTGCCATATTCGTTTCCGGAAGCGGAACCAACGCAGAGAACATCATACGGTATTTCAGGGGAAGCGACAGGATTTCCACTGACCTTGTACTGAGCAACAAGGAGGATGCCTATGCCCTGGTGAGGGCCAAAAACCTCGGCGTCGCCACTGCCGTACTTCCCAAGGCGGAATTCAACCGCAAAGAAAAACTTCTCCCCCTCCTGGACTCCTTCAATATCGATTTCATAGTCCTGGCGGGCTTCCTGCTGATGGTCCCGGACTTCCTGCTGGAGGGGTTCGACGGGAAAATCATCAACATCCACCCGAGCCTCCTTCCGAAGTTCGGTGGCAAGGGGATGTGGGGCCACCATGTGCATGAGGCAGTGAAAGCTGCCGGTGAGAGCGAGAGCGGGATGACCGTGCACTACGTTTCTGCCGTATGCGACGGCGGGGAGGTCATAGCCCGGTTTTCTTTCCCCGTCCTTCCCTCGGACACGCCCGATGACATAGCGGCAAAAGAGCATGTCCTGGAAATGGAGCATTTCCCCGAGGTCATCGAAAAAGTAGTTTCCAAAAAGTTCAACATTTAACCCATCAATTATGGACACCCCCTCCGATACCGCCTGCAAAAGGCCTTTCGTTCCCCCGTTCAAGGTAGGGAACGGTTTTGACGTACACGCTCTTGCAGCGGACCTGCCCATGTGGCTTGGCGGAGTGCGGATAGAGGATAGCCCGGTAGGGTTCGTGGCACATTCCGACGGGGACGTCGCCATCCATGCCTTGTGCGATGCCATTCTCGGCGCCCTCGCCCTGGGTGACATCGGACATCATTTCCCCGACACTTCCGACGAGTGGAGGGGGATTGACAGCAAAATTCTCCTTTCGAAGGTGGTTGACCTTGCCAGGGAGAGAGGCTGGGAAGTAGGCAATGCTGACATAACCATAGCCCTCCAGGCCCCCAAAATCGGGAAGTATGTCCCTTCGATGAGGGAGACCCTCTCCAAGGTGATGGGCATCTCGGTCGACAACGTATCCGTAAAAGCCACGACAACCGAGAAGCTTGGTTTCGTGGGAAGGAAAGAAGGCTGCGAAGTATGGGCCACGGTCCTTCTTTACAAAGCCTGTCCCGTTTAACTCTCATCTCATTCTGTCTTTACCACCTCCTAGACCGGACCCGCTATGAAAAAGATCCTTGCCATCTGCCTTGCGGCATTTTGCCTTTGCTGCTGCTCACATAAAACCGCCCAGGAGCCTTCCTTCGCCGTACAGGTGTCCCTCGGAGGATGGAACCATGCCCACTATACCCCGGATGAAGTCATAGGGAGGCTGTCCGAGGTTTCGGACAAGATACCTGTAACGAAAGTAATCATCGGCTGGACCATAGACAAGGAAGCATACGTCAAGATCGGGGAGTATCTCC
The DNA here is from genome assembly GCA_905235445.1 of uncultured Bacteroidales bacterium. Lineage (GTDB taxonomy): Bacteria > Bacteroidota > Bacteroidia > Bacteroidales > UBA932 > Cryptobacteroides. Next base: position 1,412 of record CAJOLJ010000121.1, on the reverse strand, counting down.
ACTCCCATGGAATGGAGATGTACCTGTGGCTTCCAGTGTTTGCTGAGACCGAGGAGGTGTGCGGGAACGTTCCGGCAGTGGATCTGAGAGGCGAGGTACCCCGAAGTTTCGCCCTCGCCGAGGATGAGGGCTTCCGCTTCAACTGCCCCACCGACCCAGGGAACATCCGCAACATAGTCGGCATCTATGACAAGTACTTCTCGGAGTGCGGCTTTGACGGGGTGTTCATGGACAGGATACGCACCCAGTCCTTCGTATCCGGGGCCAGCGGAGTTCTGAACTGCGGCTGCCAGGAGTGCCGACAGGCATTCCTCAGGGAAGGAGTGGACCTGGAAAGCGTTCTGGAAGAGTGGGAAAGGAAAGGGGACAAGTTCCTTTCCGTCAGTAGATATGACCAGGTTGGAGGGTTCACTTTCGAGTCCCCCGTGGCTGAGGAGTTTTTCTCGGCGAAAGGCAGGATCGTAAGCGGTTCAGTGGCAACCCTTGCGGACACTTTCAGGGGAAAGGGCCTCAAGGTAGGGATGGACCTCTATGCGCCTTTCATGGCAAGGATGGTGGGGCAGGACTACGGCATTCTTTCAGAGCATGCCGATTTCATAAAGCCGATGCTGTACCGCAAAACCGAAGCTCCTGCGGGGATGGGGTTCGAATACGGGCTCCTGAGAAGCAGCATCCCCGATGCCACCGGTTACCCCGACATCGCCATGGATGTGGATTTCCTGGACACCCAACTTGACGGGATGAACTGCGTCCCTTGCGGGAGATTTCCCGATCAATTACCGCCCCGACATCGTAGAGACCTCCCCCGAGTACGTACTTGAATCCCTCTCTGCCATAAAGAGACATGGTTTCGAGGGAGCGGTTCTCTCGTGGAACATAATGGAGGCCCCGACCGAGCACATAGAATGTCTGTCGAAACTATAGTACCACCCACAACTTATTTTCACATGAAAATCTTCCCCACCCGTAGCGGCCATAAGGGCGGAACCCTGTTCTCTGCCCTATGCATTGCCGCCTGTGCGGCCATTTGCCTTTCATCCTGTGTCAGGGTTCCATACCGGAGTACCCTCCATGCCGAGGGATGGCAGAATTCCCTCAAAATAGGCAAGGGTGCCGGAAATCCCCTGTTGGATTTCACATTCACGGCCGATCCCACCGCCATCGAATACGGTGGCAGGCTGTACGTGTACGGCACAAATGACCACCAGCAGTTTGATTCCGTGGGGGTCAACGGAAAGAACTCCTATGAAAAAATCCGCACCCTCGCCATGATGTCCACGGAGGACATGGTCAACTGGACATGGCACGGTCTTATCCCCACCGGGGAACTGGCTCCCTGGATAATAGCCTCATGGGCACCTTCCGTGGTATCCCGCATCGAAGAAGACGGTCTGACGCACTTCTACCTCTAT
>CAJOLJ010000120.1 GCA_905235445.1 uncultured Bacteroidales bacterium | reverse complement strand
TTCACCCATTCTTCGACTTTTTTCATCAAAAATATGGCTTTTTTGAGGGCATCTGGGGGTCAAAAACCCCCTATACGCACCCTCGCGGAGACGAATACCCTTTACCTAGTGTCTCTTTTCAGATAAAGAGCCGTAATGTTTTGTACAACAAGAAAGTAGATATGGACAAATAATTGCAATGAAACAACAGTATGTTGCAATGAAACGACAGCATAATCCATCTGTAAATGAGGACCCTTATAGGGGAATCCAAGTCCTCATGGCTTGTCCGATGTGGAAAAGGTGCAAAAAAAGCCGATTGAAAAAGAGGAAATTTCAGTCGGCCATTTATTTTCAAAAATAATCTTTTATCTAGTCCTCCTTTTCAGATAAGGTACCGTAATATTTTGGCCAACAAGAAAGTAGATAAGAACGAAGAGTAGTCTCATGACGGTTTTCACCAGGTTCATAATAAACCCGTCCGCTCATCTCTTTGGGCATGAATTCCAACTCCGTGAAATGTCCCGGATAGTCGTGCGCATACTTGTATCCGTCGGAATACCCGAGGTCTTTCATAAGCGACGTCGGGGCATTCCGGAGGTATAGCGGAATCGAGAAATCCCTCGTCCTGTCTATTTCCCCGAGGGCAGCGCCTATTGCCATGTAGGCTGAGTTGCTCTTGGGAGAAGAAGCAAGGTATATTGTGGTCTCGCTCAGGGGGATACGTCCTTCCGGCATACCGATGTTCTGGACTATCTGGAAGCAGGCGTTTGCGAGGAGGAGGGCATTGGGATTCGCGAGACCGATGTCCTCGGCTGCCAGGATGCAGAGCCTTCTCGCAATGAAAAGCGGATCCTCCCCTCCGTCCAGCATTCTCGCAAGATAATACACCGCAGCATTGGGATCGGAACCACGTACGCTCTTTATGAAAGCGGAAATCACGTCATAGTGCATGTCCCCGCCCTTGTCATAGCGAGCCACATTCTCCTGCAAGTAACTGGAAACCTTATCGTTATCAATCACTATTGGACGGTCCTTGGGGGAAGCGTCAAAGAGAATCTCCAGGATATTGAGAAGTTTTCGGGCATCGCCTCCGCTGTAGCGGAAAAGGGCCTCCGTCTGCTCTACGCGAATATCATAGTGGGAAAGGATCTCGTCCAGGGAAATCGCCCTACGAAGGAGCTGCATAAGGTCCTCGTCCTCCAGGGCCTTGAGAACGAACACCTGGCAGCGGGAAAGGAGCGGGTTAATGACCTCGAAAGACGGATTCTCGGTCGTAGCTCCCACCAAGACCACCGTACCGTCCTCCACGGCCCCGAGAAGGGCGTCCTGCTGGTTCTTGGAGAAACGATGAATCTCGTCTATGAAGAGGATAGGGGAGGGTTTGTGGCCGGAAAACACGGAATTCTTCTCTTCTTTGGCCTTGTCGAGGAGCTCCCTGACCTCCTTTACGCCGGAAGTCACAGCGGACAGGGAGTAGAAATCCCTTCCCATGGTATTGGACATCACCCGTGCCAGAGTGGTCTTGCCCACTCCGGGAGGCCCCCACAGTATCATGGATGTGATGTTCCCGCTGTCAAGCATCTTCCTCAGCACGCTTCCTTCGCCCAGCAGATGCCGCTGTCCACAGTAGCCGGACAGGTCGCGGGGACGCATCCTTTCCGGCAGGGGAGGAAGAACGGAGGAGGAGGGGGAGGAGGAAGGAGTGTTATCGGAAGACATTGGAGTATTTGTTTAAAGAGATATTTTAACAGTTATTCAAGCGAAGTGAAATGCCATTATTGAAAGAAGTGCTTCAGCAATTATTGACTTAAGTATTTACGGACACACTTATATAGTTATTTCAAAGTGCATTTAAACAGTTATTTACCAAAGTGACAATATGCTTATTTAAACAACTGATTGTTTCAATTATGAAATACCGATATATTACTTTGCTTATTACTTTACTTATCCAAAGACGGAAGATATAGGGGAAAATACATATAGAAATAAATAGTGTCCAAAATCAGTCTTTTAGCTCATTATCAATAAATAAAACATAAAAGTTAACACTCTGAACATTTTTGTTTCTTTTCCTATATCACAATAACTTAAAACGATAAGGAACTAAAAATCAAAACTCCCCGATTCGAAAATTCAAACAGGGGAGTTTTTGCGGAATATTTCACTAAATCTCCTTTCCAAAAACTTTGCGACGCTTGACCAGCTCATTGTCAAACATTGACCAAGGGCTTTGGATATTGGTGTTGTAAACAAGTTCGGCATTGGTCTCACCATACTTGAATCCAAGTTTGCTATAGACGGGGATGACGTAATCGAATATAATGGCTAGCACCCCGTGATTCTGATGGGCCTTGCTAGCCCCCACAAGAAGCATCTCTATATTGGGTTCCCTCTTCCAGAACATGGAGCGCAGGACATAGAACCATCCGAAGGGGAAGAGCTTGCCGCCGCACTTCTGCAGGGCCCTCGTGATGGACGGCATCGTGATGGCGAAGCCGGCTATATTGTCGTCCTCATCCACCACCAGCGGGACCATGCGGAGATCCAGCAGGCCGAGATAGTCGTTGACGTACTTGTCTATGAGCTTCTTGGGCAGCACAGTGAAATTGTACAGCTCGGAGTAGCTCTCGTTCACGACCTCGAAAATCTTCTGGCCAAGATTCTTCTTCTTAATCTCAGACATGGTCATGGTCTTGATCCTCAGCTTGTAGCGTTTCTTGCAGAGTTCAGCTAGCCTGGTTACCCTCTCCGGCAGTTTTTCCGGCACGAAGACATTGAATTCCACCCACTCGGCCTCTTCCGTAAGCCCGAAATGCCGGATGTGGTCAACGTAGTAGGGATTATTGTATATGAGGGCCATCGTGGAGAGCTTGTCGAAACCTTCCACGAGCATCCCTTCCGGGTCGAAATCGGTGAATCCCAGGGGGCCGACCAGCTTGGTCATCCCACGTTCCTTTCCGAAGGCTATCACCTTGTCCAGCAGGGCTCCCGACACCTCGTAGTCATCGATGAAATCTATCCACCCGAAGCGGACCTCTTTGTGGTCCCAATTCTTGTTCGCAATGTTGTTCACGATGGCAGCGACCCTGCCAACCACTTTCCCGTCCCTGTAGGCGAGGAACATGGCAGCCTCACAGAACTCGTATGCGGGGTTCTTCTTGGGATCGAGAGTATTCAACTCGTCAAGGAATATCTTGGGAACGAAGTTGGGATTGCCCTCGTATAATTGATTCTGGAATTCCACGAACGTCTTGAGCTCCTTTCTCGAAGACACTTGTTTAATTTCAACGCTCATAAACTTCTGTAGCTTAGTTTATCTTGTGGTGTGTTGTGAATGCTGCAACTGGCAGCGGGGTGCATGGCCCGAAAAACAAAGTTACTAATTTTTCCAATTTTATGTTCCCTTTGACTGAATTCATGGCTTTTAAGTGAAAAGAGAACAAGACTATTGCCCTTGCACGGGAAATGTCCCTTTGAAAGCAAAAGATATACTCTCCCGTTTTGGGCCAGAGACAAAAAAAGAGTATTTTTGCAGATGCAGGGAAGCACCACGCTCCTTCACTTTTTTACACACGCACTGTACGACAATGTCCACTCATCCCGGACATAACCTGAAGGCATGGACAAAAAGACTGTCCACCGACCTAGGCCCTTTGGCCAAGGCCGCATTACTTGTCGTATCAATCATCTTTTTCACCTCCGCCCCCCTTTCCCATGCCCAAGTCCCGGGCCACGGGCTGTCCCTGGGAGGCATAACCTCCTCAAAGGCAAGCGGCATCTCCCTGACCTACAGCGAAGTTCCCACCTCCAGCCAGTCCTCCAGGACAATGGACCAAATAACTTATGAACTGAGGCTCCTCGCCGACCTGGATGGTTCCCTGACGGGGGACCGGATAAATCCGGGAGGAAAAGGGCAGATATTCTTCATGCACTCCATCCTCTCGGGGGTCATTCCGGGTGACGGGCCCACTTATTCCCTGAGGGCGGGCCCCGGGCTTTGCGCCGGATATGTCAAGGACGGAAGCCTCGGATGGGGATTCCTGTTCGGCCTGAGCGCAGAGGTGGGCATGCAGTTCTTCTTCAAGAGAGGGATATCCGTAAACGTAGCAATCGGCAGCGATATAGCCGCCCACCTACGTTACACGAATATCCGAAGCAACACGCTCACCATGTACAAAAGCGGGCTTACCCGGACCTGGATGCCCCAGCTGGGGGTGAGCTATAACTTTGACAAGCAAAGATATAAAAGCGACATACTCTCACTCGCATCCCCCTCGGATGAACCGCGGACAAGAGGGGAGCGCCACGTAAAATTCGGAGTGGAATGGGGTCTTGGGATCTGCGGGTACGGCTGGGAGGATTATGTTTTCAAGACTCCGGAGCTGTTCCCGGTGGAAGGTTCCCTCATCTACGACAAGCCTTTCCTCACTGCTGCCATCCTAGGCAGTGTCGGGTTCATGGCAAGCCCCCGGGTGCTTGTATCCCTCCAGGGTGGATGGCAGGGGATCCAGGAAGGCAAGAGAATCTATCCCCTCACCCTCCGGGGAACCTATTATCTCCCCTTGAAAAAGGGAAAGGGGGCTTCCTCTCCCATCCAGTACGGGAGCAGCAGTATGGGGAACGCTTTTTTCATCAGCCTGGAAAGCGGTGCAGCCCTCGCACAGAGCGGTCTTCTTGGCGGAGGCTTCATAGGGAAAGGAAGCATCGGCTACCGTCTGGACCTTGGCTGGGACATTGGCCTTGAACTTGGATTGGGGCTTCAGTACACTTCGGCACGCCCGGTCATCTACGACCACCTCCAGGGTGAGATCGTCCCCAAGGACAGGGTATGGAAGAGCGACGGATACTACATTTCCACCAACAGCTATCTGGCAATCAGGTTCTAAGACACTTTTCCTCACGCAATGGACCTCGGTGCTTCACTCATTTCATCTTACGGCCATCTTCCTGCTTCCACTCTCGCCTCTTCCCTCCAGGACAGGCTGCACTCTTCTTCCACCATCATAGTGACAGCTCCTCCAGGAGCCGGGAAATCCACTCTCCTGCCTCTTTCTATGCTGCCGCTGCTGGGTGAAGGGGAAAAGATCCTGATGCTGGAACCACGTCGCCTCGCTGCCCGTCAGATAGCCATGAGGATGGCCTCCATGCTGGGCGAGAAGGTAGGGGAGAGCGTGGGATACAGGATCCGCTTCGAGAAGAGGGCAAGCTCCCGCACCCGCATCGAGGTCCTGACCGAAGGAATCCTAACCCGCATGCTCGTGCAGGACCCGACCCTTGAAGGAGTCAAGGTGGTGATATTCGATGAGTTCCATGAACGGAACCTTCAAACCGACCTTTCCCTGGCCCTCTGCAGGGAGATCCGGTCCCTTCTGAGGGAGGACCTTCGCATAGTCATTATGTCGGCAACCATCGATACAGAGGACCTTGGGGGCAGGCTGTCAGCCGATGTCCTTTCCTGTGAAGGGAGGATGTATCCGGTGGAACTGAGGTACAGTGAGAAGGACCTGGACCTAAGGTCCACGGAGGGAATTGTCTTGGAGACTGCCAGGACGCTGTCCCGCGCCCTGCGGGAGAACCCGGAGGGGGATGCCCTCGTGTTCCTTCCGGGGGAAGGGGAGATAAGGGGCTGCGCCCGTCTGCTGGAAGGCAAGCTGGAAGGGACGTCTGTCTGTTCCCTTTACGGGATGCTTTCCCAGGAAGAACAGGCAAAGGCCATCTCTCCGAGCAGGGAAGGGGAGCGTAAAGTGGTACTGGCCACACCGATAGCGGAGACTTCGCTTACGATAGAGGGGGTCAGGATAGTTGTGGACAGCGGTCTGTATAAGAAGATGGTATATGATCCCTCCTGTGAACTCAGCCATCTGGAGACTTGCCGCATCAGCCTCGATATGGCTGCCCAGAGAGCGGGTAGGGCGGGACGCCTTGCCCCGGGGGTATGTTACAGGCTCTGGACACGCGCCACTCAGAGCAGGATGGCCCCTCTTCGCACCCCTGAAATCCTTGAAGCGGACCTCTCTCCGACCATGCTGGACATATCCGCCTGGGGAGAAGGGGAGATGGACTCCCTGTCCTGGCTCACACCTCCTCCAAGGTACTCCGTGGCAGCGGCAAGAAAACTCCTTCTCTCCCTTGGGGCAATTACCGAAGAGGGAATGATTACGCCCCACGGACGGAAACTCTCCTCCCTTCCTTGCCATCCCAGGATTTCCCAAATGCTGTTGGGAGCGGATTCGCCTGAGGGCAAGGCACTTGCCTGCGACATAGCGGCCATTCTCGATGACAGGGACCCCCTCAGAAACCCCGATGACGCAGACCTTACCCTACGGATAACGGAACTTCGCAAGGCCCGTCGTGAAGGCCGCAGCACTTCGGAGGAGGGGAACTTCAGAAGGGCCATCCAAGCAGCCCGAGAATACTGTTCCATGATGGGAATAAGCCCCCGCAACGACCCCGTCGACCCTTACGACACAGGGAAGCTCCTGTGCCTTGCCTACCCAGGCAGGATAGGAAGCGCCCACCAGTCCGGGAGAGGAAGGTTCATTTTCACTGACGGAAGCATAGCGGCGGTAGGTGACAATGACCCACTGGGAACTTGCGACTGGATAGTGGCACCGGTACTGAGCCAGAGAAAAGAGGGGACAGGAAGGATATTCCTTTGTGCCCCTGTAAGATATGAGGACCTGCTGGGGCTTTCAACCATGAGGGACGCCCTGTCCTGGGACAGAAGCAAAGGGGCTGTCACCGCCCGCAGCGAAAGAAGGATCGGGGCCCTGCTTCTTTCATCGCATCCCATTTCAGATATCCCGCAGGAGAAAATACATGCCATACTTGCAGAGGCCGCCGTGAAGGACGGGCTCTCGATGTTCGATTTCTCTGACGAGGTCCAGAATCTCCAAAGAAGGATACAGTGCGTGGCCCTGTGGCATCCCGATTGGGAAATCCCCGATGTCAGTACGGAAGCGATCCTTGGGAGCGCAGGGGAGTGGATTCCCTTATTTGCCGGGAAATCAACCTCTTCCGCCCAGCTTAGGAAGATTGACATCTGCCAGGTCATCTGGTCTCGCCTTCCATATGACCTTCAGGAAAAGGTGAAAAAGGCCGCCCCGTCTCACATCACCGTACCATCCGGGAGCAGCATCAAGGTGGAATACCGTCAGGGTTCCACGGTCCCCATAGTGAGGGTCAGGCTGCAGGAGTGCTTCGGTCTCCTGGACACCCCCAGGGTGGACGGCGGGACAGTCCCGGTACTCATGGAACTGCTTTCACCCGGGTTCAAGCCGGTGCAGTTGACTTCCGACCTGAGGAGTTTCTGGAGCGGGACCTACTTCGAGGTGCGAAAGGAACTCTCCCGCCGCTATCCCAAGCACTCATGGCCTGAAAATCCCATGGAGGCCGAGGCCGTCAGGGGAGTTAAGAGGAAGTGACCTTTCTGTTCTTTCAGTGGCAATCAGCCTATGTACCAATGGTTTGTCGTAGCCGACCAATGCGCTACTTGGCTGCGCCTGCCGATTCCTTGGCCGCTCTGTCCCTTTTTCTTATTACCGCCACATAGGTAAGCAGGACAAGATTCATAAGCAGGGAGTATATTATAGCGGGGATAGCCATCTGCGAGTCATTGAAAATGAACGGACTGGATGCGATGGCAATGGCCTGGGCAGCGTTCTGCATGCCAACCTCAATGGTGACAGTCCTTCTTTGGGCAGGGTCCATCTTGAATACCCTCGAGAGTCCCGCAGACATCGCACTCGCCAGCAGCAACAGAGCCAGGACGGCAAGCCCCACAGCGCCGAGGTTGTCCGCTATGGTGTGGTAATGCTGGATGAAGAATATGCTCACGAGGAGCATCAGGGCAGGGAAGGCGCACTTTGAAAGGACTTTCTCCACCTTTATTGCCGAAGAGGGGAGTATCCTTGCCATCCCGAACCCAAGGAT
>CAJOLJ010000119.1 GCA_905235445.1 uncultured Bacteroidales bacterium | reverse complement strand
AGGACCTGTATAAAGAAGCCGCACGGGGACGCTCTCGCCCCGAAGTGCCGCCTCATAATGGATTTCAAGCAAGTAGAGTCCCCTCACGTCCGCCTCCTTCCCGAAGAGGTAGGAAACTTTTCTCCCCGGGTCGGTAAGCATTATGGAAGTCCACTCTATGGACTTTCCATCGAACTCACCCGGGATTGGATGGGAAGTCTCAATGAGCGAGAACTCTTCTTCCCGGATAAGCAACAGCGACATTTTCCCGAGGGAATCGCAGGCCGGTATCATGTAGGTGTAATCACCTATCGTGTATGATGATGTGAAGATTGCGCCCTGATGGCGCATGGGGCGGTAGGTGCCAAGTAGCGGCACCTCGAAAGGCTCACCTTCGAGGCGGTCTACGATCTCTCTTCCGCTCTTCCAGTCAGAATACTCCCCGCGGCTCCCGGTGGAGGAGAAGATTATGGCGTTATCAGGTGATGTGGGGAAGAGATAGGGTGCGCTTCTTTGTGCAGAGGTCTTTTTCATCAATTTGAAGGCCCCCGTAGAAGGGTCGTACACCTCGATGCCGTCGTCGTTGTACCAGTTGCCGCTGACAACAATCTTCCCGTTTTCAAGAAGGGATGCGCTGGCACCGGTCCTTTTCTCATCGAGGCTCTGCATGGGAAGGAAGGTGCGGGTGGTGGGGTCGTAGGACTCCACCTCAAATGATTGCCCGACCCCGAGGTTTGAATCGCATCCTCCTCCCAGGACAAGTTTCCCGTCACCCTCCACCACGGCGAAAGAGAGGTCATGGGGATAGAAACTCTCCATCCTGTGCCAGCGTCCCCCTTTCAGGTACTCCGCTTCCTTTGTGGGAATGAATCCTGTTGTGTGCCCGCCAATGACTACGGCCTCATTTCCGTATCCCATCACGATGGGACCCATCCTCGGGACCGTGAGGTCCGGAAGGCGTTTGTGGGAAAGCTTCCTGCAGGGTATGGAGGAATTAGCCAGGGGTGCCTGAGCCGAGGAGGCTGAAGGGGAAGGCGCATCTCCCCCTCCGAAGGCGGACAGGGGAAGAAGGCAAGGAGGGCGCAGTGTATGTGACCTTTTCCGTACATGGAAACAAAGATAGAAAAAACATTCCTCAAAAATGCCTGAAAGTCTCTGTACTTGCAGGCATTGTACCTTACTGGGGGCAGTAGGATGGGAGAATCCTTGCCCCTTCCTCTTGCGGATGGAGGAGCACTCTTTTGTGGGGGAATCAGGCTATCCTTCAGTGAAAGGCAATATGCAGGATAAAAACACTATATTTACCGCCCCGAACACTTCACATACACTTAGTCCATGGACACGCATTCCCTTCTAAGATACCCTATCGCCCCCGCCGTGGAGGCATTCTCCACAAGGCGGGACTCCACCCTCCCGTACCCGGTTGCCACAGGTCACCAGGTGCATGGGACAGGGATAGCTGTAGTGGACAGGCGTGATACCGTGAGGGAGGATTTCATGGGATACGATGCCTTCGTGACCGACCTTCCCGGCCTTGCCGTAGCGGTCAGGACCGCTGACTGCATACCGGTCCTCCTGTATGCGGAGGACAGGGGAGTTGTCGCAGCCGTTCATGCAGGATGGAGAGGGACTGTTGCCCGTATATCCCAGAAGACCATCCGCCTCATGCAGGGTTCCTTCCGCTGCGACCCCCGCTTCATGTACGCAGTCATAGGTCCCGGGATAGCGAAGGAAAGTTTCCAGGTGGGGGAGGAGGTCGTAGGCGCTTTCGGGAAGGAAGGTTTTCCCATGGACATGATATACAGCTTCGACGGGCCTCCGCTTCCCGCTATGAGGGGAGGACACCATCTTGACCTGTTCGCTGCCAACAGGTTTCTGTTGGAGGAGTGCGGGCTGGACCCTGGGAGGATACAGGTATGCGGGATTGACACGTACAGGGACCTGTCGCTGTACAGTGCAAGAAGGGAGGGCATAAGTTGCGGGAGGATAATAACCTCCATAAGATTGAATCTACCCTAGGGGGGAGGGGCCATCGTGGGCGTAGCGATGCGCACACGGCAGGAATCCGGTTTCGGTATAAATAAGGACGGCCTCTCTTTTTGGGGAGAGGCCGCCGCATTGTATAGTGGGCTTCAGTGAGGAAGACTAATCTTCCGCCATCTGATTTATGAGCTTGTTGTAGTCGCTCTCACGATTGGGGATGATCCAAGTCCAGTTGTTCTTCTCATCGGGTTTGACGGTGATGGCGAAGTTGTTATGCCAGCTTCCGCCGTTGGCGATGGAAGTGCGGACCATTGTGGCACCCCAACGCTTGAAGTCGAACCAGTCGTGTCCCTCACCCCACAGGTGGAACCTGCGGTAGAGTTTAACCTCGTTAAGAAGGGCGTCACCCGTGGCGGTGCAGTTATAGGCGGGGTCGTAGGGCTTGTTGATGCTGTTGAGTATGGACTGGACGGAAGCGTCCTGCCCACCCATATGGCACTTGGCCTCTGCCTCGATGAATGCCATCTCACCTGCACGGAAGAGGTTGAAGCAACCACCGCCGGGCATGAAGGCTGCCAGGAATTTGAACTGCATGTACTGGAAGATGGTGCTTGTGCTGTAAAGCTTGGCACCGTAGTCGGCCTTGGCCCTCTTGTAAAGGTCGGAGGAAGAGGGAGCGTTGCCGGAGGTCTTGTTGATTCCGGAAATTTCGCTATCGAGCGGAACAAGGAAGAGGCTGCGGCGGGTATCCGTCTCAGGGATCTGGTCGATCAGTTCCTTGGAGATGGCGAACGGGTAGGTTCGGCAGATCGAAGCGGAAGAGTTCGCTCCGATATAGGCGAAGAAACTGTAGTAGTAGAGGGTCTGGTCCTCGGCCTCGTAGACGCTCCATATCCACTCGTCGTTCTCCTCACAGAATCCGCTGTTGAGATAATCGTCTGTGGACATATGAGCGGATAGTTGGCCCTTGCTTTGGCGGCGCAGTCTGCTGCCGTTGCCCAATCTTCCCTGGTGATGGCAGCCCTGGCTTTTACGGCATAGGCGACATCGAGACCGGGGAGATAGTTCTCGCTTGATCCCCTGTCCAGGCCGGAGGCCGTGAAGAGTTCTATCGCCTCATCCAGGTCAGCGTAAATCTGGGAGAAGATCTTGGGAACGGAGGACTTGGCAAGGTCACCTGTGGAAGTGTCCAGACGGAGGGGGAGGCCATCGTTGGGAACGACTCCGTCGCTCCAGCGGCGGCAGTAGAACTGGACGAGCTGCAGATAGCTGTATGCGCGGTATACCAGTCCCTGGGCCTTGATGAACTGGCGCTCCGTTTCCGGACCCTCGGCATCGTCTATCTTCTCTATCACCTGGTTGGCGTTGCCTATGAGCTTGTAATAGTAGAACCAAGGATAGATGTCGTAGCTGGATGTCGGGGACTCATGCCAGTTGCTGTTGATGGTGTTGGTCCATCCGGTGAGGTTACACTTCTGGGCATCGTTGCCCATGTAGTTGTTGTACCAGTTGATGATGGTACCTTCTCCGTTCATGCCCTGCGTGCTGAGGTACTGGGTCGTCATCAGTTTTGCGATACCGTTGACTGCCATCTTGGCGTTGTCGGTGGTCTCGAAAATGGTTGCAGGGGACTCGGAGCTTTCAGGTGCCGTATCGAGGTATTCCTTGCCGCAGGCTGAGGCCAGGGCAGCTATACCGAGAACGAAGATACCTTTCAGTAGAATATTATGTTTCATGATCATTCTGTTTAAGATTTTAGAAACGGACATTCAGAGCTACAGTCATGACTCGAGGGGTAACGAGGTAGTTGGCCTGGGTACCGCCACGAGATTGCTGAGGGTTCAGACCCTGACGTGCTGACCAAGTCTTCAGGTTCTCCAGATTTGCGCTCAGAGTGATGCCCTGGATCTGCATAGGGGCCACCCAGCGCTTGGGGAGTCTGTAGGAAACGGAGACATTCTTAAGGACGAGGTAGTCACCGGAAGTGATCCAACGTGTCGTGGTGCCTGCATTGTTCATGCTGCTGTAGGTGGACAGAATCTGAGGAATTCCGTTGGGATCGATACGGTCGGAGGATGTCTCCGTCATGCCCTGGGGAGCCGCTTTCCAGGCACCCATAAGGTCCTCGTGCTGGCTGGAGGGGTTGCCGCTCAGGCTCATGAGGCTGCCGTAGACTCCGTCATAAACTTTAGCACCGAGTCCATATGTGAACAGGGATGAAATGCTGAAGTTCTTGTAGGAGAGATTCAGGCCAAAGCTTCCGAATACCTTCGGGAGGGATGAGTAGCCGGTGAACTCCCTTGCACCGTATGCTGAGGGGTTATAGACGTAAGGCACCCCGTTTATGATTGTGTAGTTCTCCGCGGCCATCTCGGTGTGGGCGATCTCGAGAGGTTCACCGCCTGCGATTTCGGGATCCTCGAAGTGGGAGAGCTGACCGAACAGGGGAATGGGTTTCCCGTCGCCGTCGGTAAGGACGTTGCCTTCGGCATCCAGCTTGGGAATATAGTAATCCTCGTCATTGAACTTGTACAGGGAACGACCTGTCATCTGGTCTACTCCTTCGAAGACATAGAGGTAGAATTCATAGCGGTCGTGGCCTTCCATGATCTTCTTCGTACCGTCGATGATACCGTCCTTGCGGTTCTCTTCAGGAAGCTTTATGACTTTGTTCCTCTGGAAGGCGGCATTCGCAGCCAGATTGATTTTCCAGTCGTGGTTGCGGAAAATGTCAAAGTCGGTCTCGATTTCAATACCGTAGTTCGAGATGACACCGATGTTCTTAGCGATTGTGGAAACTGCTGAGGATGTGGAGGTGGCACCTGCGGAGAGGGGATTGTAAACGTTGAAGATAAGGTCCTTGTTCTGCTTGTTGAAGTACTCGACGTTTAGGTTCCACCTATTGAAGAGGCGGGACTCGACACCGATTCCCCAGGATGCGCTGGTCTCCCACTGCAGGTCGGGGGCTTCGAGCTGGGAAAGGTAGTAGGCACCCTTGTTTGCATTCTGGGTGGCTGCGTAAAGGGCCTGGTAAGCATAGTAGCCGGCGGAAGCATCGTTACCTACCTGACCGTAGTCGGCACGGAGTTTCAGGGAGTTGACCCATGTGATGGGCTGCATGAAAGCTTCCTTTGAAATCATCCAGTTTGCACCCACTGACCAGAAGTTACCCCAACGTTTGTCCTTATGGAAACGGGACGAACCGTCACGACGGAATGAAGCCTCCACGTTGTATTTGTCCTTGTATGCGTAACGGACGCGGCTGAGGTAGCTCTCCGTCTTGTAGAAGTTGCCGTAGGAATACAGGTTAGTGATTTCCGTGAAGTTACGTAGGTTGTTCTTGCCGGGAAGAACCTCGGCAGTCTTGTATCCGTACAGATACTCGTACTCATAGGAGTAGTTCTCGTGACCTATGAGTGCATTGACCATATGGTCGCCGAACTGATGGCTCCAGCGGAGCTGCTCCTGGATCTGCCAGTTCTTATACTGGTACTCGTTACGGGAACCACGTCCTCCGTTACCCTTACCGTCACCGATGACTGCGCTGTTGTAGGTCTTGTTGACATCGCTGCGGGTGTTCAGGTTGCCGGTTACGGTAAATGTGAAATCCTTGAGGAAATAGATGTCTACGTAACCCGTCGTATTGATGGTGTTGCGGATGGAGATGTCTTGGTTGAGCTCGTTCTCCCAGATGACGTGACGGTCAGCATATTGGTTACGGGTGGTCACTGCACCGCCGTTTTCATCAATGTAGGAACCGCCGTCGTACTGTTTGTTGCCATTGGCATCAAGGATGTACTGTCCGTAGTTGGGCTTGTCAAGCTCGTTGTAGTGGAGGTGAACAGGATAGATAGGGGCAATCTGACGGGCGTACATGAAAAGGTTCGTGTAGCTTGCGTCGCTGTCGCCGTTGGTGTTCTGGAAGTTCTGGTGCGTAGCGGATACATTCAGTCCTGCCTTGAGCCAGCTGATGGGCTTGATGTTGGCGCTTGCACGGAAGGAGTAACGCTCGAAGCCGGAGTTCGTGACGTAGCCGTCCTCCTTGAGGTAACCGCCGGAGAAGTAGTAGTCGCTCTTGTCTGTGGCTCCGCTTGCATTGAGGTTGTACTCCGCCCTGTAACCATTGCGCAGGCCGAACTTGTACCAGTCGAGGTCATCTGCGAAGTTCGGGGAGATTTCCGCACCGGCGACCATGGTGCCGTCGGCGTTGAAGAGCTGGTTGTAAGGCTTGTTGAAGACATTGATGAAAGCCTTGTCTGTGATGATGTTCTCCGAAGCGTAGGCTGCAGCCTCAGCCTCGCTGCCAAGGCCGGACTCAACATAGAGGTTCTTCATCTCCTGCCAGTAAATCTCCATCCACTGGTTCGCACTCGCAAGCTTGTACTCGGGAATACCGCGTTGGTATACACCCTGCTTTACATCGACATTCATCTGAAGACGGCCGGTCTGGCCCTTCTTGGTGGTGATGAGGATGACACCGTTCGAGGCCCTGTTTCCATAGAGTGCAGCGGAAGCGGCATCCTTGAGGACCGTTATGGACTCGATATCGGCAGGGTTGAGGTCTGCGACATTCCCGCCGAAGGGAACACCGTCCAGGATGTACAGGACGGAGGATGAACCGTTGATGGTTCCGACACCGCGGATATACACGCTGGGGTCAGAACCAGGGGCTCCGTAAGTGCTGTTGATCTGCACACCGGCCACGGTTCCTTCGAGGGCCGTGGTAACGGAAGAGGTCGGACGGACGGCGAGTTTCTCGGAGTCGATCGAGGCGACTGCACCGGTCAGGGATGACCTCTTGGCTGCACCGTAGGCGATGGTCACGACAGCTTCATCGAGGGCCTCGATATCGGGTTCGAGCACCACATTTACGACAGAAGCGACGGGGACCACCTGGCTTACGAAACCGACGCACGATATCTCGAGCGCCGTAGCATTCTGAGGGACGCCTGAGAGGATGAAACGACCATCGAGATTTGTGATTTCCCCGATTCTAGTACCCTGGACAATGACAGACGCTCCGATGAGCGGCTGGCCGTCTTCAGCACTTGTTACTGTTCCCGAGACTGTGCGGTTCTGGGCGAACGCGCCTCCTGCAGTAACGAACAGGGACAAAAAGAAAATAAGTACTTTTTTACCCATACTAACAATATTTAGTTGATAATTAGATAATTGGTAGTTTGTTTCGTAAATCTAACAATGGGCAAATTTAGGCATTGTATCAATAAAAACAAAAAATCATATAATAAAAGTGTACTGTAGGTGCTTGAGTGGCGTTCAAACGTTGATTGTAAATCGTTTTAGAATATTTATGAAAGAAAAGATTAAACACTTGATTAATGGGTATTAAAGGCTATTATAATCCCCCAAGAATCAGATATTTGCCTTGACAGCCGTTATTCTTTCTTTTTCATTATGAAAAGTATGGGGCTGCCCTGCTTTCTTGGGAGATTTGTTTGAATTTGATGCAATTATCCAAGTTTTGCCTTACAATTTGTAATGTAAAAATCGTTTATAATATCACTTTTTGTACATAAAGTTTCATTAGTGAATACTTTTTGAAAGGTTTCAATTTGTAAGGTGTTTCGAAAATCCGGGCTTTCCCCGAAGGAACGTTCTCCTATATAAAAGAAAGGGGAGACCCGTGGTGGCGGGTCTCCCTGGGGTGGGTGTCATTGGGTCCTATTTGTTGTCCAGGGCTTTTGCAATCTCGTCGGAAAGGCTCTTCCAGTGGGCTGTCGTGGCACTGTCGCCTCCCTTCGCCTTGGCGGCTTTCTTCTGGATGTCCACGAGGGTCCCGTAGATGAGGGTCCTCCCGTCTGAATTCCTATACGAGTTGTTGGATATGACTTCGAGGGCCACGCTCACGTACCTTCTCTGGAGGTAACGCCTGTAGGAGTCCACCTTGCCTCCCTTGCCCAGTTCGGAGAAGATTTTCCCGGTGAGGTCGGAGAGGTACTCCTCGGGGGAGTACTGTGAGGAGTCGAACTGGTGGAACTGTTCCATGCGGTCCAGCCTTGAGGGATTCAGCAGGACGGAGGAGCTCAGCACTCCGTTGATGAGGGGATAGAGGTTGGCGTCGGGAGTGTCGGTGAGATTGAAGATGTAGGGCACGTCCACGAGCCAGGTGGGCTTTTTGAAGAGATTGTCGTCGAGGAAGTCCAGTGCGGCCTTCTGGCGTGCCTTCGGGACGGGCTCGTATTTAACCCCTTCCTGCTCGATGCTCCTGTTGGTCACGAACCGTCCACCGATGTTGGCGGCTACGTGGCCCATGTAACGGTTGTACTGACCGGTGAGGGCAGTGTACATCCTCTGGACATTGGCCCACATGTCGGCCTCTTCCTCATTCCACTCGGGAAGCTGTCCGATGACCCTCTTGAGGTTCTTGATGCCGTAGTTGCTGGCAGCTACCGCGTCATCACCGAGGTCTTCCCTCTGGGCCCTGGGGTCAAAGTCGGAACCTTCGCCCCCGAACCAGAGGGCGGGATTCTCCTGGAGCTTTGCGATTATGACCTTGTTCCAGTAGAGATGGTCCTCCTTGGGGGTCTTGAACTCAGTGGGACGGTAACCGTACTCGATTGCCCACTTGTCGTAGTCGTTGATGCGGGGATACAGTCCCTCCTTGCCGATGCCGTCCTCGGGCTGGGCGACGTAGTTGAAACGGGCGTAGTCCATGATGCTGACGGTGTGGCCGTGCTTCTCGACCCACTCCTTGTCACGAAGTTTCTCAACGGGAGTGAAACTGCTGGAACCCATGTTGTGGCGAAGTCCGAGAGTGTGGCCGACCTCATGGGAGGAAACGAACCTGATCAGGTCACCCATCAGTTCCTCGTCGTACTTGATGTAGCGGGCCCTGGGGTCGACGGCTCCTGCCTGCACCTGGTACCAGTCATGTACCAGGGTCATGACATTGTGGTACCAGCCTATGTGGCTTTCGATGATTTCCCCGGAACGGGGATCGTGGACATTGGGACCGTAGGCATTGGCGATGGGGGAGGCCAGGTAGCGGATGACGGAGAAGCGGGCATCCTCGAGGCTCATCTCGGGGTTGTCCTCCGGCCATTCTTCCGCATGGATGGCGTTCTTCCATCCGGCCTGCTCGAAGGCTGATTGCCAGTCGTTCACGCCCGCTATGAGATATTTCCTCCACTGCTTGGGAGTCGCGGGGTCAATGTAGTATACAATGGGCTTGACGGGCTCGACAAGTTCGCCACTCTTCTGCTTCTCGATGTCCTCGGGCTTGGCCTCGAGTCTCCACCTGGTGATGAAACGGACCCTTTCAACTCCCTGCTGGTCGTCGGTGAACTCGGAGTATCCGTCGGCGAAGTATCCGACCCTGGGGTCGAAGAGCCTCTGCTGCATGGGGACTTCGGGAAGAAGGACCATGGAAGTGTTGAGTACCATGGTGACCGCCCCGGCTTCCATACCTGCGGGAAGGTTCCTGTTCTGGGTGGGGATGCCGCCACCTCCGGGCTGGGGACCTGCCTGGGGAGCGTTGTAGCTGTAGGTCTTGGTGACGGTTATCTCGGTGTTGATGGGATAGGTGCGGATGCTGTCGATGAAAGTGGCATCACCCTTGACACCTCCGAGGTTCATGCTCCTCTTGGCCCTAGTCCCAAGTGAGAAAACCTGGTTGTCCCCCTCGAAAAGGGAGTTCACCTTCACTCTGGTGAAGCCGGAGGGACCGCCCTTCTCGGGCTTGAGGGAGGCTATTATCGGGTTCTCGGAACTTACCTTCACGGCCTTTTCGATGTCCTCGCCCTCCTGGGCGTGGATGTTCAGGACGTCGACCCTCAGAAGGAGGTTCCCGCCGGGAGCTTTCTCCCAATATATCATGTTCTCGTTCACTTCCTCACCGCCATACTGCTGGGCGCCGGGAGTGTTGCTGACGTAGCGGGTCACAGCGAGGATCTTCCTTCCCAGCAGGGAATCCGGCACGTCGAAGTACCAGTCCTTCTCGTTATGGGCCACCGAATGAAGGCCCTCTTTCATGTCAAGTTTGACGGTTTTCTCCTCCTTGGGTTTCTCGGGGGCGTCTTTGGCCTCCCCCTTGGGGGTGGCGGGACGTCCCTGGGCCCCGGCAAGTGCTACCGAGAGGGCGACAAGAAGGAGCGTAGTTGTTAAGCGCTTGGTTTTCATAGAGTCTTTTTGTGATGTGTTTGATTGTTTATATTTTTCGGCTCATGTGTGTCACTTGGCTGCGGGATAGGAAAGGCTGCCGCTGGGAAGCCACACTATCATGTCCCCACGACCTCTCTGGCACCAGGCGTAGTAGGGGATGAGGGTGAGGGTGACGTCTTTGAGGGCAAGACGGCCGTCCACCTCGGAAGTCATGTTCTGGGCCGGGGCGCTAATGCAGTCCACGCCCCGTAGGAGGTCCTCCCTGTGGATCGATTTCATTTCCGAGGGCCGAGCGGGAAGGACAGTCTCCCTGACATTGAAATCATTGTCCGGCCACTCTGCGCAGTACACGATGGGACCTTTCTCCACCGCTATCCTGCCACGGTCGGCCTCGACCTTGTCGTTTGCCTTCAC
The DNA here is from genome assembly GCA_905235445.1 of uncultured Bacteroidales bacterium. Classification (GTDB taxonomy): domain Bacteria; phylum Bacteroidota; class Bacteroidia; order Bacteroidales; family UBA932; genus Cryptobacteroides. Next base: position 357 of record CAJOLJ010000119.1, on the reverse strand, counting down.
TATCCTGGGTTCCATGTCGAAGTGGATGGAAAGAGTGTCACCTTTTTTCCATTTCCTGGATACCGATGCGTAGCCGTCCTCCCCGACTTCGCAGGGAACGGTCTCTCCGTTCACCTTTACATTATAGTGCATTGTCTTGCCGTCGGCGTAGCTGTAGAGGTCCCCGGGGAGGGGATTGCCTCTAAGCCATGACGGGATGCGGACCTTGATGGTGAACTCCTTTCTCACCGAGGTCCTGTCGATGGATATCTCGGTGTCCCCGTTCCAGGGGTAACCGCTTTTCTGGACAAGGGTCACCTCCTTCCCGAGGATGGAGGTGGTCATGGTGTTGGACATGAAGAGGTTCACGTACAGGTC
>CAJOLJ010000118.1 GCA_905235445.1 uncultured Bacteroidales bacterium | reverse complement strand
AATTTGATGTTTGACGAGACGTGAATTCAACCAGTCAATATAGGGCTACGACCTCACACGAGGCAAAAAATCCCCCAAAGTCAACCGTACAGCTCGAAATAATCTTTGGAGCAAGAGACGGGAACCAGGCCCAAAAGCAACAAGGCCGGAATCAAAATAAATCCGAAATTCTTATTCTGCATAAAGATTCAAAAAAAATTCAAAAACATTTTCACAAAAAGTAAACAAAATAAAATCATTAGAGTTACGCACGCAATAGCGAGCACGAATCCTAAATGGAAACAACACAATTGCTAAATAATATTATTTTAACTGACTTTTGTACGATTGGCTCAGCCTCACCCCAGCGTGGCTACTCTGAGTCCTTGACGGGGGGAAATTATTCGCTGTGGGCAGGTGGTACCGGCATACATGCAGGAGGGACCCTCAAGCCGAATGTCGGGGGGGATTTCCAGCTGCATTACAGATAACGGAGCCACGTATTCCGGCATCTTATCCTCTCTGTAGTTGAGGATGAACTTGACCCCCTCTACCGGCATTCCACGGTGCTTCCGGCGGCATCGCCTTTTCCCGTTCTCTCCCACAGAATACGAGTTGTTCCTGGCGTAGCGGTACCAGCCGTCCTTGTGAAAGCGCATGTTGTAGATGCCCTTCGGGCCTGATGGTCCAGCCTAGGACATATCGAACAAATACAAGATGAACTTTTGGCCCGTGCAAACCAAATAACAAAAAAGCACCTGCTGTTCAGGTGCTGTCTGGATTTGGGGAAGTGTATCGAAGAATCTGATTGGATAACTAAGACTACTGATTGTTGCTGGATTTCCCTTGTCGGTATTCCGAAGGAGTGAGGCCATAGCAATTCTTGAAATCCGAGCAAAAAGTACTGTTGTTGGAAAAGCCGGATGCCACTCCGACGGCTTTCACACTGAGGTCCGGACGGGAAACCAGCAGCATGCAGGCATGTTCCAGGCGAAGATGGCGGATATAGCCGGGAAGAGAGCCGTACTCACTCCCCTTCGAGAAAGCGGCACCCACACGATGGGCCGATACGTCCATAAGGGTCATGAGGGCCTGACGGTCCAACAACGGATTCAGGTAGAGTTGCTCCCGGCGGATTATTTCACTCAATAAGCGGAACAATTCTTCATCATTCATAGCCGCAATCGGCATTGCCGGGGTCATCGGGATTTCCTGCGTTATCTCCTGGACAACCGGCTTATTATTCCGTCTGACATGTGCAATTACTAAATAGATGAAAAAGGCCAGTGCCAGAGCGCCCAAAAACAAGGTAAGGACATAAAACTTTTCCCTCCGGGCCAGCTCCTGTTCCAAAGCTATCCGCTGCCTGTCCGACTGGTAGCGGGCGGCATACAGGAGAGATTTCCCGGTGATGGTCCGCTCGGCTATCATCCCTTTGATTACGTCGTAACGCTTCCACAGTTCGAGGGCCGCGGCTGTATTTCCCTGGGCTTCGGCGGCAACGGCCCTGTCATGAAGCATGGTAAGGAAGGCTTTGCTCAAGGTATCTGCCGAGGCCGCCCGCTCATCCATTTCCTTGTAAATCCGCTCCATCCTGTCATAATGACCTAGGCGGCACAGAATGGGAGCTAACATAATCCTCGAGTCGTACGTCTGTCCGTAACGGGTCTGTTCCAACCGGGAAATGTAACGTTCGGACTCTATGGGGTCCGTACCGGAATAGACATCCGCCAAATAGACATAACACTTGGCCTGGTAAAAATCAATGTAATCCGGCCTTTCATGGTCGTCGGGTTCCCGGTAAGAGCCGTCCCGATACTCGTCGGGATGCTGGGAATAATCGTCCAAGCGGGATAAGATGCGGAGGGAAAGCACCGCAATCTGGCCGGAAGATCCAGGCAACTCCTGAAGAATATTGATTTTGCGGCGGATTGCTATGATCCAGGTGTCCATCTCGTTGAAACGCCTGATCCCATCCAGCTGGGCGATGATATGGTCTATCTGCTCCAGCCCCTCGTCCATATGGCCCAACCGGGTGAGGGCGGCGCTTTCTTCCACCTCCGTGCGCAGGGCTTCCGTCTCTTCACCCAGTTCCCGACATACATCGGCTTTCTGCGCAGTCCATTCCAACAACTGCTCGTCATCGTACGCCAGGCGCGATGCAGTCACCAGCAAATCCAGCACGTCGAGGCGTTTCCTGGGATCCTTCGTTATCGAATCGTGCTCCATCAGGCGACTGCCTATCACAAAAGTGGAATCCAGCTGAAGTCCGTCCAGGGTTTGACCATAAACCTTCATACGCAGAAAATCTGCCATATAGTCTGGAATGTTACCGATGATGTAAGCGGAATCTATGATGGTAAGTGCACGCTCCCGGTTATATGGCATGACCTCCAAGGCAGCCTGGCGCGTATAGACGGTATCTATCCCCTCCTTGAGGGCCAACGATAGGGATTCGGTTTTTGTGTCACGGCTGCAACCGCTGCCCAGCAGAAAGGACAGCGTCGCCAGCAGCGCCAGAAAAAGACTATATGAACGGGTCGTTTTCATCTGTGAGCACAAAAATATAACAATTTTATTATAAAAGAGTTATCCTGCTCACAAAAGCTAAACGAAAACCCGCGGAAAGGTTAATAAAGATACTTATTAAAAACAAAACCCCACAAGCAAATCCTGAGCAAATGTGGAGATCGCTGGCCTTTGGCAAAAAAGTTTCCTGAGCGGTTCAGCCATCGCCCCTGCATACGAAACAGGCTCCAAGCAAGTGGCGACAGGAGAAAAAACCTCTTTCGTTTATAAAAAGCCTTATGGGAGTTCAATTTACCCTTTTGCCGGATTGTTTAGGAAGGGTTTCGGGGAAAAGGCAAGAGGAGCCCCTCAATTTGCCCGCCAGAGGCTTCCTCTTAACATTGTCACCCTACCAGGTTCAGAGCCGGCCCCGTCCTCTGGATCTAGATGAGCCTCGTAGGTAAGAAGAAAATTCAAGAATTGTGTTCATTTGTATAATAAATGGACATTTTGAGGTTTGAAAAACGCATTATGGAGGAGGGCACCTCTCGTTTCCTGAGACCTCCCTAAACGCAATAACAGATAAAGTAGGAGCGTCCTATGCGACGCTCCCTATCTTGGCTGGAAAAGAAACATCGTGAGGAAAAAGAGCAAGAGCCTGTGCACTGTTCGTTAAAATATCCGTGACCACTGCTCTCCTGCATTGCCAAAGGGCACGATAGTTGGAGCAGTCTAAGAAAAAGCCTTAACTTTGACGTGCTTTTATCGTATGACCATGAATAAATTCCCCTACGTTATCATTCCCTTTTTATCGGTCCTGCTTCTTGCAGCCCAGCCTTCTTTCTGTGCGACCCCTCTCGTCCCCTCTGCCATATCCATAGGGCAGGATGGCTCCGGGCATCTCACTTTCGAAGGCATCGAAATCAACGGCACTATCGAACAAGTCATGACCGCATTTCGCAAACAGCTGAAATTCAAGCCATCGGGAGCTTCAATCAATGACCCGGTCATGAAAGGGAAATTCGGGAACGACAAAGTGACCGTACTCTTCGGGACCCCTCCCGGCATGGACCTCGTGTATGTCATGATGCTCCAGTACCAGAAATCCGATTCCTTCACGGGTATGCAGACCCGCTATGAGAACGTGAGGCTCAAACTCACATCCCTCTACGGGGAACCTGAGACCAGCAACGAGACGGACCCCATGCACTGCCTGACCGTCTTCCTCTGCCCGGAAGGCCAGGTGACACTGACCACCTCCGAAGACAACGTTGTGAGGATCTTCTTCCAGGATGAGAAGAACGCCCAGCTGGCAAAGCAGGCTTCCTCCAATCCTTGACCTTCAGTTTTCAACGCACACACACCTCTCTTCCCTTACCCAAACTCAGCACACATGAAAATTCTTCTTATCGGAGGTACCGGCACCATCAGCACCTCCATCACCAAGGAGCTCATCTCGGCCGGTCACGAAGTGTATCTCCTGAACCGCGGCAACCACCCTCTTCCCGAGGGAGCCAAGAGCATATTGGCGGATGTCCACAATGAGCAGGACACCCTCGGCAAGATAGCCCCGCTCGGAGAGTGGGACTGCGTCTGCGACTTCATAGCATTCAGCGTAGATGATGTCATGAGAGACTACCGTCTCTTCAAGGACAGGACCGCCCAGTTCGTATTCATCAGTTCGGCCTCCGCCTACCGCAAGCCGCCCATTTCCCACATAATAACCGAGAAGACACTTCTCGTGAACCCGTTCTGGGAATATTCCAGGAAGAAGATTGCTTGTGAGGAGTTCCTGCTGGGAAAATACAGGGAAGAAGGATTCCCGGTGACAGTCATCCGTCCCAGCCACACCTACTGCGAGAAGAGCCTCCCCGTGGGATTGCACGGTGAGGGCGGCAGCTACCAGGTGCTACTGAGGATGTCCCAGGGAAAGAGGATAATAGTGCATGGCGACGGTTCCTCACTGTGGACACTCACTAACAGCGATGACTTCGCAAGGGCATTCGTACCCCTTCTGGGCAATCCCGCAACCCTCGGCGAGGCCATCCAGATAACTTCCGACGAGGTCCTTTCCTGGAACATGATCTACAGGACCATAGCGGAGGAGATGGGGGTGGAGTACCGTCCTCATTATGTCAGTTCATATTTCCTGTCCGATGTCGCACCCAAGGGACAGGACTTCAGGGGCAACCTCATAGGTGACAAGGCGGAGTGCGCCGTCTTCGACAACAGCAAGCTCCTTTCCTTCGTACCCGGCTTCAAGGCCAGGATCCCCTTCAGGGAAGGTGTGAGAAGGGCTCTTAAATATCTTGAGGAGAATCCTTCCGCCAGAGTCCTTGACCCCGAGTTCGACCAGTGGTGCGACAGGGTCATAGATGCCCTGGAAGACGCAAAGAAGGTTCTCACCGCGGAATAATCCATCAGTGGGCCCCAACCATTGCATGATACGACAAAGGGCGGAAAACAAGCTTCCTTCCCCGAAAGTCCTTTTCCACCCTTTTTGTTTCTGTTTCTTTTCCTAACTTTGCGGGCCTTATCAATTAAATTATAGCCCAGTAAAACAACCCTTAAGGAAAGCTATTTCACTTGGATCGCAAAAATCAAAAATTCGGGCTCTGGACTGCATCCGCATTCGTCATAGCCAACATGATAGGAACCGGGGTCTTCACTTCCCTGGGATTCCAGCTTGCCACGACCGAAAACTTCGTGGCCATAATGATTCTCTGGCTCATAGGCGGCGTGATAGCCCTGTGCGGAGCCCTCGTCTACGGGGAACTCTCCTCGGTAATGCCCCGCTCTGGCGGTGAGTACCACTTCCTCAGTTCACTGTATTCCCCGATGATGGGATTCCTGGCGGGATGGATATCGCTTATAGTGGGATTTGCTGCGCCTGTAGCACTGGCCAGCATGGCCTTCTCTTCCTATGCGGGAGCCTTGATTCCGTGGATGAGCCCCACCCTCATGGCTGTCATAGTCCTCACCCTGGTGACCCTGTTCCATGGCTTCAGCCTCCGACTGAGCGGCGGCCTGCAAGGAATCCTCACGGTGATAAAGATAGTTGTCATCGTCACTTTCATAATACTGGGGTTCGCCCTGCCCGGGGAGAGGCAGCCCATAGTTTCAGAGTCTCTTGGGTCATTCAGCATGAAAGATATCCTCAGCACCGGCTTTGCGGTATCCATCATCTGGGTGTACTATGCATACTCGGGCTGGAATGCCTCGGCATACATCGTGGACGATATCAAGAACCCTCAGCACACCCTTCCGAGGTCACTGCTGTACAGCACCCTGTTCGTCACTATCCTGTACATGCTGCTCAATGCGGTGTTCCTTCTTTCCACCCCCACTTCCGAACTCACGGGGCAGGTTGAGATAGGACTCATTTCCGCAAAGCATCTTTTCGGGACCGGCATCGGCAACATGATGGGTGCAGTGATAGCCTTGCTGCTGCTCTCGTCCATAAGTTCCATGGTGTTCGTGGGACCGAGGGTGTCTTTCAGGATGGGAGAGGAGCATAAACTCCTAAGGTTCCTTTCCAGGAAATCCAAGACCGGGGTTCCCATCTCTGCGCTTCTTTTCCAGTACGCCCTTTCCCTCATAATGATTCTCACAGGTTCATTCAAGTTCCTGACCGAATACACCGGAATCCTTCTTTCGCTCTGTTCGCTCCTGACCGTAATCGGGGTATTCATCCATCGCAAGAGGTTCCCCGACATGAAGCGTCCTTTCAAGACCCCGCTCTATCCCGTCACCCCGATATTATTCTGCATTCCCATATTGTTCTCGGTATTCTACCTCTTCAAAAGCAACATCCTTAACCTTGCCATAAGCGCCGGGACACTCATTGTGGGAGTAATACTGTATTTCATTGAAAAAAAGTTCTGCCATGAAAAATAGATTATCCTTTCTGCTGGCCGTTCCCCTATGCATCCTGATGCTGCTGCCCTCCTGCAAAAGCGGGGCCCAGGGCGGAAGATTGAGAGGAGGAAGCTCCTCTTCGGACAGCATCAAAATAAAGCCCTTCGAGAAACCGGTTGAAGTGCGGCCTGTCGCAAACGACTCCCTCACGGCCCTTTCAAGGGTGATAGCGGGACTTCCCCTGGAGGAAGGCTCCCCGCTTTACAGCTACACCCGGACCCCGGAGTGGGAGAAGTACCGCATCAAGATGGATACGATGTGGTCCGCCAGTACGACCACACTGGAGAAGGTCTCCGAAATCCGCAAACTGGATTTCAAGGACATAACCGACAAGACAAGGACAGTGCTGTACACCTTCAGCGGTCCCGACTTCCCGTTCATGGCGACATTCTTCCCCGATGCGGATACATACTACATGATGGGTCTGGAGAGATCCGGCAGCGTCCTTACCACCGACGCCCTCAACAAGAAGACCTATGACAAGTTCGAAAAAGCCCTTTATTATCTACTGGAGAAGAGCTATTTCGTGACTTCCTACATGGCGAGCGACCTCAACAATGCCGAAATCGACGGCACTATTCCCATATTCATGGTCCTGATGGCCAGGATGGGATACAAGTTCGTTTCCATCGATTATGTAGACCTCACCCCGGACGGGAACTGGGAGCTTTCCCAGACCAGGAAGCCATTCGTGAAGATACGCTATTTCAAGGAAGGGGAACCGAGGGAGAAGACCCTCTATTACCTTTCCACGAATATAGCTGACGGGGAGATAGACCCCAGGGTCGTCAAGCTCATTGGCAAGCTCTCCCCCGACAGTACGTCTTCCTTCATCAAGTCCTGCTCCTACTGCCTGCACTATGATGAATTCTCGAAGATTCGTTCCCTCATACTGGATTCCTCATACGCCATCATCCAGGACGACACAGGAATCCGCTATGACGTATACAAGAAAGGCAACTGGGACATCACCCTGTACGGATCATACACCCAGCCCAACCCTCTCTTCCCGAAGGGAGTATTCCAAAGTGACCTGAACCAGGTGTACAAGACAAGTTCCGAAATCAGGCCGCTTGGATTCAGGTTCGGATACAACTGGAAGGGGTCTTCCATGATCGTATGCAGAAGGCCGAAGGCAGAGTAAGGTTCATAACCATGACATCTTTTACGGACAGGAGGACACTAGGGCTCTTGTCCGTTTTCTTTTCAATACCGGGTGATAGTGAAAGAGAATTCCGATAACATCGATGCTGGCTGCGCCCGAAGAATGACTTCCCTATCTGAAACCTTCTAGGAAAAGAGTATGGCTCCGGGCCGATTTCAACGAGGTTTCCTCTTCCCTTTCCGCCTATTGGGGACGCATTTCATAAACTCATCTTCGTCCGGCGTGCCTGCCCTGCGTATTCTTTGGACAAGCTCAGCCCTGAGGTTGTAGACGTATTGACGGTCCTTGCCGAAGATTACCCCGATGGTAGTATAGGACAGACCGCCCAGGATGAATGTGAACAACTGAAGATACCTCTCCCCAAGATTCGGAATCTCATCTTTGAGCTTGGTAATTACTCCACCATGCTCTCCGTCAACGACAGCCTCATACTTGGAATAATTTTTAAGATAGTCGCTAACAAGCTGAGCATGGACATCTTTTATCGGTTGGGTGTTATTACCTGAAGAATAGTAAGCATAGATGAGCGAATTGACGGACAGCAGCTCCTTTTCCCGTAGTTCACGAATTGTTTGCTGATACTCGTCCAGTATAAGTTCTTGTCTCATCTTTGAACGCCTTATACCATTTCTGAGTACAACGGCTGAACCTACCATGATTGCGGCGAAAAGTGAAATTATAAGCCAAAGGATGACCTTTTGCCTTTGAGCTTTTTTCTGCAATCTTATATTCTCTTGCTGGACATAGGCATTCTGGGCTCTTATGACGGATTGACCCATGGTCACCTTCGCAACGGAATCAGTATAAGCAAGCATACGCTCTGAT
>CAJOLJ010000117.1 GCA_905235445.1 uncultured Bacteroidales bacterium | reverse complement strand
AAACGGGCAAAATGTTATCCCGGGATGCCTTTGAGCGAGCAATACTCACTTGCTGGAGGGTGGTGCTAACGAAGTGCTGGGAACCTGCTGCTATGTGGGTTAATGAAGGAGGGGGGTTCTTGAATACGGATTTGCCGGGAAAGTCTTGCCCTCTTACGCCAATGTTTCACCAAAGAAAAAAGTGCTGCGTAACTTTTTGATGTGCAGCACTTTAGATAATGACGTTCGTGATCCGGTGATCCGTTCGGGGCTCGAACCCGAGACCCCAACATTAAAAGTGTTGTGCTCTACCTACTGAGCTAACGGATCCTCCATTGGTTGTTCCTAAAAAGGACTGCAAATTTAAGCATATATTTTTGCCCCGCAAAGTTTTCGGGAATCTTTTTTCCGAAAATTATAACTCCGCTTAGCCTTCCTCGCATCATCAGCATTATATCTGGAGAAGTTTTCGGGCAGCGATCCTCCCGGCCAGGAAACCTGTACTGAAAGCGGCTTGAAGGTTGTATCCACCTGTGTCACAGTCTATGTCCAGAACCTCCCCTGCGAAGAAGAGACCTTCCTGAAGACGTGATTCCATGCTCTTGGCATTAACTTCAGAAGTGTCCACACCTCCTGCTGTAACTACGCACCTTTCATATCCGACATATCCAACCAGTGGGAAATCCCATTCCTTGAGGGCAGAACAAAGCCCCTTGCAGTCCAGTCCTTTTTTCTGCAGGACCTTGTCCGACAGAATCTGCGGGAAGGCCCTCCTCAGTGGCCTTACGAGTTCCTTTGGAAGAAGTTTCGAAAGGACATCCATGGCGGCGGCAATTTTCCTCTGTCCTCCGAACTGAGAAAGTGCATCTTTCCAAAGGCGGGAGATCCTTTCGGTGAGTTCCTCCTCGGTTATTGCGCTCTTGAGGTCCAGACGGTATCTGACGTCGGCGGCTTTCCTCCGGATGGCTGCAACTGCATCCCTGCTAAGTGAGAACCCTACGGGACCCTCTATTCCTCCGTCCGTGAAATCCATTTCCCCGAACTCCTCACCGATAACCTTCCCGTCCACGACCAGCGAAAGAGTAATGTTGCGAAGATGCACTGAGCAAAGTTCCTTTCCACTTTCAGTCAGGGGAGTGCTTCTGTGAAGATGTCCTTCCCCGTCGGGCTCGCCGTTCTTGTAGCCACGAGGTACCATTGCGGTCAGGGACGGGAATGTGTCCACGAGAGGGTGTCCGAAAGACTTTGCGAATGAGTATCCGTCACCTGTTGAACCGGTGCCGGGGTAGGAGAGACCACCGGTACACACTATGAGACAGTGGCAACTGTATGTCCTTGTGCCTTCGGTGCTTATCATAAAAACCGGACCTGAGGCACTCTCGTTGCAGACGATTTGCCTGGCTTCTATCCCATTAAGGATTGAGGCTCCGTTTTTTGCCGCAGCGTTTCTGAGGGCATCTACTACATCGCTGGCCTTGTGGGAAGCGGGAAAAGCCCTGTCGCCCCTTTCGACAACGCACTTCACACCGGCCTCATCCTGAAGGAGTGAAAGGATGTCTTCGGGGCCGAACTCAAAGAAGGCGGGCTTCAGGAAGTTCCTTTTGGTGCGGACATGGGATGAGAACTCGTCCCATTCTTTCACATTGGTGAAGTTGCAGCGTCCCTTGCCGCTAATCATTATCTTTCTTCCGACCCGGGGCATTTTCTCGAGTACGGTGACCTTTACATCCTCCTTCCCTTTCCCGGCCTCACGAAGAGTCTTTCCCGCCGCTATCGCTGCGAGAAGTCCGGCGGCTCCGCCTCCTATGATGATTATGTCAGAAAACATGGACGAGGTCTGGAAAAGGTGCTACTGAGGACATTCTGTCAATACTCAACAAAAGAACTGCCTCCGGACCTTGGGGACAGTTCTCATTTTGGGAGCCGCGAACGGGACTCGAACCCGCGACCTGCTCATTACGAATGAGCTGCTCTACCGACTGAGCTAAAGCGGCTTTTGCGGTGCAAAGATACCTATTTTTCCCAAATCTGCAAAATCGATGGAAAATCTCCTGCCCAGGGTGCGCTCACATGGAAAGCGCCTCAAGCGAGTGCCTAATCTTCCTTGCGGCCCCGGCGGTTTTCCTGTCGGGCGTGACAAGGGTCCAGACCGATAATGCCGCAATCAGGGCGCACAGCAGGTTCGCCCACCAGGGGAGAGGGCCCCATATGAGAAGGATGAGGATGGAAAGGGACAGGATGCAAAGGATGCACCTGGATAGGGGAGTGTCCTTCCACCCGCTTCTTATTTCAACGGCGTACTTCCTTATGGGGCGGTCCTCGCTGTCCACCCGTCCCGTGTCACCCGCATCGAATACGGTACAGTTGATGTAACGCTTTCGCATGGCGGATGAAAAGTCCAGGAAGAAGTCCCAGCCCTCTCCTCCCGACGGCGGGAAGTCCCCCATACTGCAGTCTTTGGAAGAGAAGATGGATGTCCCGAAATCCAGCAGCTCGGCCCTTACCTGTCCCAACATGGGGCCGAACCCTCCACTGTGGCATAGGAGGGCCGTTCCACTGTCAAGCATCTTTACTGTCTTGTCAATCTCTTTCATGAATGATTTGACTTGCAGGGGTGTATCCCTAGTCAACTGAAAATGTGAACAAGGTCATTTCGCAAATATCCAAGTAGCTATTTTGAAGGTGCACCTTTGGCTGCGGGTGCTATGTGGCGTGCCTTTCTGTGGCGTGCCGCAGTGCCTGTTCTCCTTACTCGATATCCACACTCTGCCATAGGAGGGCCGTGTCACTGTCAAGCATCTTTACTCTCTTGAAATTTCTTTCATGAATGATTTGACTTGCATGGGAGTATACCCTGTTAGCTAAAAATGTAAACAAGGTGGTTTTGCAAATATCCAATTAGCTATTTTGAAGGTCCATCTTTGGCTGCGGGTGCTTTTGCCACCCGTATTGGGAGTGCCGCAGTTCTTGTTCCTCCCTTACCCGATGGGCTTTTCAGCGAGTTCCAGAAGGGAAGTCACCTCTACGTCCCCGGGTATTTCAGTAGTAAGGGGCACATCGGTAATGCGGAGGATGAAGTTCATGTATACTTTCCTTGGATTGAATTTCTTCACTAGCGAAATCGCAGCGGCTCCGGTTCCTCCCGTAGCCAGGATGTCATCGTGGATGAGGACCACGTCATCCTCGCACAGGGCGTCGCCGTGAATCTCCAGCGTATCGGTGCCGTATTCCTTGTCATAGGTCTCGGAGAGAGTCTCGGCAGGAAGCTTGCCCGGCTTCCTTATGGGTACGAACCCGGCCCCGAGCCCCTTTGCTACGGCCGCACCGCAAATGAATCCCCTCGATTCAATGCCCACTACCTTGGTTATTCCCTTGTCCCGGTACAGGTCGCAGATGTCATCCACCACCTGGGAGAATGCCTCCCCGTCCTTGAGGAGCGTGGTCAGGTCGAAAAACATTATCCCCGGGATGGGATAGTCGGGAACGGTGCGGAGCTTTGCCGCAAGTTCATTTTTGTCCATGTATGTATGCAATTTGAAGTTAGAGGTTGTGTCCGTCCCCCGGAGGGGACGGGAAAAACACTGCAAGTTAGCAAAAAATCATGGCTTTCCCCTTATTTTCCCCGGCCGGGGCAGATGCCCCAGTATTTTTCAATTCTTTATCATTTTTACCTGAATCCTTTCCATTCTGAAGAAAAAGCAGTACTTTTATGAACTTTTTATAATCAATCCCACTCCCTTTTCGCTAAGGCTAGGGGAGCAAAATGTACAATCTTTATGGCAGCAATCATCGAATGCGTCCCCAATTTCAGTGAGGGGGTCGATATGGCAGTAATAGACAGTATAGTTGAAAGGATCGGTGCGGTGAATGTAGGAGGGAAGGGAGTGAAGGTCCTGGACGTGGACCCGGGAAAGGCCACAAACAGGACGGTCGTCACTTTCGTCGGCGAAGTGGAGCCTGTCCTCGAGGCAGCTTTCCAGGGCGTCAAGGCGGCCGGTGAACTGATCGATATGTCCCTTCATCACGGGGCCCATCCAAGAAGCGGGGCCACCGATGTCCTTCCCCTCATCCCCGTAAGCGGCATCACCCTCGAGGAGTGCGCAGTGCTTGCCAGGGACCTGGCCAAGAGGATTTACCGGGAACTGGGCATTCCCTGCTACTGCTACGAGGCTGCGGCATTCACGCCCGAGAGGAAAAATCTCGCCGTCTGTCGTCAGGGTGAGTACGAGGCCCTTCCGGAGAAGATTGCATCCGAGGGCAGGAGGCCTGATTTCGGGCCGGCCGAGTTCAATGACATAGTTAAAAAGAGTGGAGCCTCCAATGTCGGGGCCAGGGATTTTCTCATTGCGGTGAATTTCAACCTCAATACCACCTCCACCCGCCGTGCCATGTCGGTGGCTTTCGACGTGAGGGAGAAAGGACGCAAGGCCCGTGAGGGCGGTTCCATTACGGGAAAGGTCCTCAAGGATGAGGACGGTAGTGAGATATGGATCCCGGGAACACTCAAGGGATGCAAGGCAATTGGCTGGTACATTGAGGAATACGGCATAGCACAGGTCTCAATGAACATTACCGATATCCGTCAGACTCCTCTTCACGTGGCATTCGAGGAAGTGTGCCGCCGCTCACAGGAAAGAGGTCTTCGTGTGACAGGAACCGAGATTGTCGGCCTGGTCCCCAAGAGCGTCCTTGTTGAAGCTGGCAAATACTTCCTTGCCAAGCAGTCTCGCTCGGCAGGGGTAGGCGAGGAGGAACTCATCCGTATAGCCGCCCTTTCAATGGGACTGTCCGACCTTAAGCCATTCAATCCCAGAGAGAAGGTGATCGAGTACCTGATGGAGGATGAGAAGGAAATGCAGATAAAGGAGAAACTCGTCCGTATGACCCTCAGGGACTTCAGCCTTGAGACAGCTTCCGAGAGCCCCGCTCCAGGAGGGGGTTCCGTCTCGGCCTATCTCGGTGCCCTCGGGGCATCTCTCGGAACTATGGTAGCTAACCTTTCCTCCCACAAGAGGGGCTGGGATGACAGGTGGAAAGAGTTCTCCGATTATGCTGAGAGGGGTCAGGCCCTCAGGGAGGAACTTGTCTGCCTCGTCGATGAGGATACACGGGCTTTCGGCAGGATAATGGATGCCCTCTCGCTCCCGAAGGGAACCGATGAGGAAAAGAAAGCCAGGAAAGCCGCCCTCCAGGCTGCGACCCTCTATGCATGCGAGGTACCGCTCCATACGATGAGGGCCTCGGCGGAGGCTCTTCCCCTGGCTCTTGCCATGGCAAAGGACGGAAATCCCGCCAGTGTCTCCGACGCAGGAGTAGGGGCCCTTTGTGCCCTCGCTGCAGTTAGGGGGGCGAGACTGAACGTACGCATTAACGCAGCCGGCCTTGACGACAGGGCCAAGGCTGATGAACTCACCTCTGAAGCGGACCGCATCGAGAAAGAAGCCGCGGCCCTTCATGATGAGATACTCAAAATAGTCGAGACAAAAATTGGATAGGCTCTACCGCATAACCGATCATCACCACACTATCGCTAACATAACCAAGTCATGGACAAGAATAATACTTTGAGTCCCTTCGCCGAGGAACTTCTCCGGGGAATCGGAAGCGAGCTTCCGCCCGTAAAACCATATGACACCACGGTAAATCATGCTCCCCGGCGCAAGGACATCCTTTCCAGGGAGGAGAAGGAACTGGCCATCCGCAATGCCCTGAGGTATTTCCCGGGGAAGTTTCACGGGGAGCTTAGCGTAGAGTTCGCCCAGGAACTTCACGACTACGGCAGGATCTACATGTACCGCTTCCGTCCCTCGTACGAAATGTATGCCCGTCCCATCGACGAGTATCCCGCAAAGTCCCGCCAGGCGGCAGCCATAATGTCCATGATCCAGAACAATCTGGACCCGAGGGTGGCCCAGCACCCGCATGAACTCATAATCTACGGAGGCAACGGGGCCATCTTCCAGAACTGGGCCCAGTACCGCCTCACCATGAAATATCTCTGCGAGATGACCGACGAGCAGACTCTTGTCATGTACTCCGGCCATCCCCTGGGGCTCTTCCCCAGCCACAGGGAAGCACCCCGGGTGGTCGTCACCAACGGCATGGTGATTCCCAACTACTCAAGCCAGGACCACTGGGAGAAGTTCAACGCCCTTGGGGTGTCCCAGTACGGGCAGATGACGGCCGGTTCCTACATGTACATAGGTCCCCAGGGCATTGTCCACGGGACTACGATTACGGTCATGAACGCAGCCAGGAAGCAGCTCCTCTCCCGGGGGGAGAGTCCCGATGCGGATAACATGAAGGGAATGCTCTTCGTGAGCGCTGGCCTGGGCGGGATGTCAGGGGCACAGCCCAAGGCGGGGAACATCGCAGGCGTTGTCAGCGTAGTCGCAGAGATCAACCCCCTCGCCGCCCGAAAGAGGTACGACCAGGGCTGGGTGGACGAACTTCACACCGACCTTGACGAACTTATGGGGCGCATCCGCCGGGCGACTTCATCCAAGGAGACAGTATCCCTCGCCTACGAGGGCAATGTGGTGGACCTCTGGGAGAGACTCGCCATTGAGAAGGACATAAGGGTGGACCTGGGGTCCGACCAGACATCACTGCACAATCCATGGGCGGGAGGCTATTACCCTGTGGGATACAGCCTCGAGGAGTCCAAGAGGATGATGAGCGAGGACCCTGCCTCTTTCCACGAGGCAGTGCAGGCATCGCTTCGCCGTCATGTGGCTGCGATCAACGTGCTTGCCCGGAGGGGGATGTACTTCTTCGACTACGGCAATGCCTTCCTGCTGGAAAGCTCCCGTGCCGGGGCTGACGTACTTAGGGAGGACGGCTCCTTCCGTTATCCTTCATACGTCCAGGATATCATGGGCCCCATGTTCTTCGACTACGGGTTCGGGCCCTTCAGGTGGGTCTGCACCTCCCAGGACCCTTCCGACCTCGCCAAGTCGGACAGGATTGCGGTTGAAGTACTTACCGACATCCTCAAGGATGCCCCAGCCGAGATACAGGGACAGATGAAGGACAACATCCACTGGATAGAGGAGGCAGGGAGGAACAACCTTGTGGTTGGCTCCCAGGCAAGGATCCTGTATGCTGACTGCGAGGGCAGAACCAAGATAGCCCTTGCATTCAATGAGGCCATACGCCGCGGTGAAATCACCGCTCCCATCGTCCTTGGACGGGACCATCACGACGTATCCGGGACGGATTCCCCGTTCAGGGAGACTTCCAACATCTACGACGGTTCCCGCTTCACCGCTGACATGGCGGTGCAGAACGTCATAGGCGACTCCTTCAGGGGAGCCACCTGGGTATCCATCCACAACGGAGGCGGAGTTGGCTGGGGTGAAGTCATAAACGGAGGCTTCGGAATGGTCGTGGACGGAAGCGACGAGGCAAAGGGTCGCATAGAGAGGATGCTCTTCTGGGACGTGAACAACGGTATAGCCAGAAGAAGCTGGGCCCGCAACGAAGGTGCCCGCAGCGCTATCGAAAGGCAGATGCTCTCCCGTCCCGATCTCACCGTCACCCTTCCCAACCTGGCATCGGAGGATACCGTCCACAGCGCAGTGGATGCCGTATTCGGAAAATGAGGAAAAACCCAATAACCAACACATACAATGGAACATAGAAAGACACATATCATATCGGAAGAGCACCTTTCCCTCGGACGTCTCAAGGAAATCCTTGACTCTCATGAGTTCCTCATGCTCGGGAACCGGGCAATCCTTGCCATCGAAAAATGCCGCCGTTACCTGGACAGCAAGATGGAGGACATCGGCCGTCCGGTCTACGGTATCACTACCGGGTTCGGCTCCCTGTACAACATAACCATCCCCGAGGAGGACCTTTCCCAGCTGCAGTACAACCTCGTTGTGTCCCATGCCTGCGGGACCGGGGCCACGGTAAGGCCCGAGATCGTGAAACTCATGCTCCTCCTCAAGGCGCAGAGCCTCTCCTACGGACACTCCGGGGCCCAGCTCCAGACTGTCCAGCGCCTAATCGACATGTTCAATAACGATATCCTCCCGGTCGTGTACGAGCAGGGGTCTCTCGGGGCTTCCGGTGACCTGGCCCCACTTGCCCACCTGTCCCTTCCTCTCATCGGGCTGGGCGAAGTCCAGTACAAGGGGGAGGTCCGTCCTTCAGCGGAGGTGTGGAAGGAGATGGGCTGGGAGCCCATCAGGCTGCAGTCCAAGGAGGGACTTGCCCTTCTGAACGGTACCCAGTTCATGAGCGCCCATGCAATCTGGTCCCTGATGCAGTGCCTGAGGCTGTCGAAGTGGAGCGATATCATAGGGGCCCTTTCACTTGATGCCTATGACGGTTGCATAGAGCCTTTCCTCCCGCTTACCCATCGCCTTCGTCCCCACCGCGGCCAGATAGATACAGCCGCCACTTTCATGGAGCTGCTTGAGGGGAGTGAACTCATCTCCCGGCCCAAGGAACATGTCCAG
Organism: uncultured Bacteroidales bacterium; assembly: GCA_905235445.1. Lineage (GTDB taxonomy): Bacteria > Bacteroidota > Bacteroidia > Bacteroidales > UBA932 > Cryptobacteroides. The sequence continues at coordinate 265 of CAJOLJ010000117.1, read as the reverse complement.
GACCCCTATTCCTTCAGGTGCATCCCTCAGGTCCATGGGGCTGTGAAGGACAACATAAGGTATGTGGAATCAGTGATAGAGAATGAAATCAACTCCGCTACGGACAATCCCAACATCTTCCCTGACGAGGATATGATAATCTCCGCGGGGAACTTCCACGGGGAGCCCATCGCGATCCCCATGGACACCCTCGCCATAGCGATGTCGGAGCTTGCCAACATCTCCGAGAGAAGGATATTCCGCCTGATCTCTGGGAACAGGAACC
>CAJOLJ010000116.1 GCA_905235445.1 uncultured Bacteroidales bacterium | reverse complement strand
GGTTCCGAGTCGATTTCCCGGCAAAAGCGTATGAACTCATCGGTCCCGAAACAGTTCTGGTCATAGTCCATCCACATCCAGTGGGGCCAACGGACTCTCTGCTCCTGTGGCCCGATGCCCCATTTCCAGTTGTACTGGGCTACATAGCCCCCTCCCGGCCAGCGAAGGCAGGTTGGATGAAGGTCCTTGACGGTCTGTAGGATATCCGGGCGGAAACCGCCGAGCGAGAGTCCTGTCCGGGTGGACATGGTCGCCTGGTCAATGAGGATGGCCCCGCCGCTGTCGGTTCCGAAGGCAATGCTGGCCTCCCCGCTGTACTGTCCGCAGTCAAGGGTGAAGGAGAATTTCTGCCAGTCGGCCCCCACTGGGCCGAGGTCCTGCCGCTCTATCCAGCGTCCGTCATGGAGGAACCCTACAATGAGATTGCCGCTTCCCTTGGCGTAGATGGAACCCATGTACTGCTCGCCGGGAACTATGTTGTGGGGACCCTGGAAAACACCGGTGATTCCATTCTTGGAGGTTATCTTCTGGCTATAATCCATGTTAACTGCATCACCTTTCACCATCTCGAAGGTCCCCCCTCCGAAGCTTTCCCACTGAGGGGCTACGGCAGGTGTCTTCACGTCCTCGGGAAGGCCCTCGAAAAGGGTCTTTCCCTTGGAAAGGACCTTGATGTCCCTGAAGAGGGCCTCAGTGTAGTTTTCCCAGAGGACGATCTTTGCTGAGGATGTCCTCTCAAGATCCGTGTACCGGAGGACACGGTTTCCGTCCCAGTGGACAGAGACTGCCTTGCCGCTTCTGGAAATGCGCAGATGATGCCACCTCGTCCCGTCTGAAAGCTCTCCCCCAGTGGCTTTCTGCTCGCACAGAGGATCCAGGGTCGTGACTTTTCTCCTTCCTCCCCCGGGGAACGTCACCTCGTGTTCCCCTTTCATCGATAGGGCAAAGTAGGGTCCCGTCATCTGCCTTTGGGCGGCACGTCTCGCCCTGTCGGCGTTGTTGGCATCTATCATTGCCTGGGTCTGGGACACTTCGCCCCTGTGTCCCTCAAGGCTCGGGTCATGCAGCCTGAGAAAGTATGGTTCACCGCTGCTGTCCTGCCCAAGTTCCACCCGGATATCCATGAGTCCTCCGCTCCACATCCTTCCGGCAAGGCGGTACGCCCTCCACTTCACGTCCATCTCGATGTCATAATCATTCCCTTCGACCTCGGTCAGGCGGATGGGTTGCTCGTACCTGGTGGGGGAGTGAAGGACATCCCGGTCATCCGCTGCCCATCCGTCGAAGTATCCGTCCCGGGGAGGGATGCCGGGGAAATGTTCCTTCTCGAAGGAACGTTCGTATATCATCTCCTGCCACACTCCGTTGTTGGCGGAAAAGTAGATGTGCTCGAATAGCTGCCCATAGATCATGGGATCTATGCTGCCCTGAGTGCGGCTTCCGTCAATGTCGATGCGGACCCTGTCCTGGCAGAGGGCCGTTATGTGGCAAAGTGACGCCGAGAATACAGCAATGATGAAAATGAGGGAAGAGATCTTTTTCATGTGAAAGTGCAGTTTTGGGTAAAAATAGGCAGTTTGGCACAGTCTCCCTTTTGAAAACGCACTTATTTGTTTGGAAAATCCGTCAATGCCCCGGGCAACCTCTTCGTGGAATGAAAAAAGGAACCGCGCACCCTCCCTTTTGACGGGAAGAATCGCGGTACTTGTATTACCGGGGTCCCCAATCCTTCCGGGGGGACAGTCCTGAATTACTTGGAAAGTGTCGGGGTGGAAGTCGCCTCGAAGTCGTTTGTGGAGTTGTTGGTGTCGACGAGTTTTCCGTTCTCCCTTCTGCGAAGTACGCTCTTTCCGTAGCGGTCCGCATCGGACTGGGTCTTGCTCACTCCTGTCCATCCTGCATCGATGCCCTCGTTCCAGCAAAGGTCGATGAGGCCTTCGTCCACTCCGCAGTTCACACCGTCAATCACCCACTCGTTGGGAACGAGGTAGGCATCTTTGATGTCCTTCTCGAAATGATACCCATTCCAGTCCATGACCTTCTTTCCTTCCCAGGCATATTCCGCGATGAATGTCTCGGGGGTCATGAGGGCGGGGGCGAATGCTATGGCGTAGCTCTCCATTCCGCGGTTGTGGAGGGTGGTGAAAGAGAAGGATGAGATGAACCAGGGAGTCATGTTGGGAACGTCAGGGTTGTCGGGATCGGGGAAGTACTCGTTGCTCTCGTCCCAGAACTCGAAGTCGGCTTTGCTCAAATCAAAGCCGCCGCCCTCCGAGAAATCCTGTGCCCCAAGGGCGAGGATGAGGGACTGCCCTGCCTCGACGGGAACATCCTTGCCGGTGCCGGGAATCATGTAGATGGTGTTCACTCCGATGGCGTCGGGAGTGGCGGGATAGGCATAGTATGCACCGGTGGTGGCACCGTTGGAGGAACTCTCGCTTAGCATCACAAGCATTCCGTCAGCATAGAGCGTCTCGTCGGAATTGTTGGTGATCCTGAAATACTGGTCCCCGTCGGCGGATGTTATATCCCCGGACTGGGTGAGGTGACCGGTGAAGAACACTTCCTCGATGAGGAACTGTCCGGCGAGGGCGCTTTTCCAGTCCTGGCTTATGGTGAAGGACTTCAAGGTCTTGCCGTCGGTAGTCTTCTGGATTACCTCTGCCTCCCTGACGGAGTCCGTGTCGTTGGCTTCAATTTCAAGGACTATGGCATCGCTGGATGTGCTCTTTACGGTAATCCATCCATCCTCACCCTTGGCCGGGCCGTACACTACGTCCACGATGTAGTCAAATCCCTGGAGGGGAGAGAGCGAAAGTTCCCTCTGTTGGTTGTTCATCTCGGCGAGGGGAACAACATCGGGATCGGTCGGGGGAACGGGGCTGGACTGGACGAAGGAGAAAGTCTGGGTGAGGGAAAGTGATGTGATGGTGAGGGTGGCGGTCCTTCCGCCTACCGCTGTCATAGGGTCGACCTTCACATAGACGGTCCTGTCGCCTTCCATCTCGGTGGGGGCTACGGTGTACCAGTCCTGGGAGTCAGTCTTGATTGTCCAGGGGTTATTGGCGTAGACAGAGAACTCAAGGGTTCCGCCGGCCGCTTCGATGGATGCGGTGGTGCCGCTCAGGGAAAGGCTGGGAGCTTCTTCCTGGGTGCAGGCACCCAGCACAAGGAGTGCCGCTGCAAGTAGAATAAAGTTCTTTTTCATTTTGTGCGTATTTTTATTGTTTGTGTTTTTCTTGTGACACGCTAGAACAGGAACCCCACACCGGCCTGTCCCCCCAGGGCCCGTCCTCCGTTGCCGTAGGGGATATAGCCCATGGAAAGAGTGAGGCGGAGGGCTGAGTCGCTGCCCAGTGCCCTTTGGATGCTCCCTTCGAGGGAAAGGAGCGTGAAGGAGTCGGAGAGGTTTCCTGACAGCTCTTTGTAGAAGAGAAGGAGGTTGGGGTAGGTGTACTCCTCGGGAATTGAGCAAGAGGAGCCAAGGGTGGAGCAGTGAATTGCCTTCGCCCTCAGGAGCGGCTGCCACTTGAGTGCGTCAGCGGTGTACTGGATGGAGGTTCCCAACAGCAGGTGAGAGTAGGAAAGCGTCCTCTCGGGAAAACGGTGAACCATGTCCCTGGAAGAGTAGCCAAGGGTGGGCATTATGGAAAGTCCTCCCCTGGAAATGACTCCCTCAAGGGAGAGGTCCAGTGCCCTTGAATGATACATCAGAAGGTCGTAGATGTCGTCATATATGCCTGTGGCGACATTGTCGATGACCCTCTCGTGACCGTTCCTGAGTTCAAGGGATCCTTTGCCCTGAAGGGCGTAGCGCCAAGTGGTTGTTGTCTTTCTCAAGGCAGCATAGGCACTGAGGGTGTGGGTGCACAGTTTGACGTAAGGTGCCTCGTTCTGGCCGATCAGGTGCTTTGTCGCCTCGAAGTACTCATACAGGGCACCTGCGCTTAGCCCGTCGGTACCCTTTGGCCTTATCCCCGCACCGGCCTTGAATCCGCCTCCCCTGTATCTCGTATTCAGGTAGGCCCCGTTTCCCTCGAAACGGGCATAGTGGCTTCCGAGGCCCGTGAGGTGAAGCTGGGGAGCCTTGGCACCCAGGTTGTTGACGTAATCGACATCCTGCTGCTGGTGGTATCTTCTGTACGAGGCGCTGAGGTCGGCTACATAACCCTCTCCCACAAGCATTCCTCCCGTCATGCCTATCATGAAATCGGACGTTATGTTCCTGGGCCTTGGGTCCACGGTCCTGTATTCATGCAGGGCACGGTAGGATGCCCCGACCCCGTAGAGGAACCGTCCAGATGTCCTGTGGGCGTACTTGCCGTAGAAAGAGTAGGCCTCGCTTTGCATGTCCCCTCCGATGGAGTCCGCCATGACGTAAGGGTAGAGCAGGGTAAAATCGGAGGAAGAGTTCCACCTGACCCCTCTTTTGATTCCCCGGCGGTAGGATGCCCCGCCAGATACGGCAGTGCTCTTCCCGAGGCGACGAAGGGAAGTGGCATTGAAGGTCCCTTCCATGAGGCCGTTCCCTTCCTGGGGAAGGCGTGGGGCCTCGTCGCTGCCCATCCTGAACTGCACCGATACATCCGCCATGGAAGGAAGGGGATTCTGAAGCAGGGATACCATGCTGTGGCCATCTGCCGAAAGGGTACCTGTCCTCAGGACCGGGTCGTTCCACAGGAGGCTCCGTCGCGAAACGGACAGGCTGTCCTGGGCTGAGGCAAAGGTGCCCATCCCCGGGAACATTATCGCAAGGGACAGGATCGCCGCTACCCCGTATTTAGCCTTTCCGTTCATTTTCATCTGAGGGTAAGTTGAAGGGAAACGGTCTCCTGGGCTCCCAGAAGAGGAAGGCTCTTCTCGGGAGAGTTATACTGGGCGCAGCGTACATTCTTCCTTGTCCCGTCCCTCATCATGACCTCCGCATCGAAAGCCAGATAGTACATTCCACGCAGGACCCTTATCTGTCCGGTCCCGTTCACGAACACCGGAAAATCGAAATCCTGGCGGGTGTTGAGGTTGCGCAGGAAGTTCCCCTTGGGGGCGGGGTCCACTTCCATGGAAAGGAAAGAGGAGCCGTCGGGGAGGGTGGCTATGAATGTGACTTCGCACATGATGTCCTGCTCCTTGGTGCAGGAAGGGGTGCCAAGCAGAAGTATGAGCGTTGCGCCGAAGGCAAGCACGGTATGTATGAAAGAAGCCTTTTTCATATCTTGAAATCCACTTCCATCCCGAAGTAGGGGACTACGTTGCGCCTCACCAGGGCCTCATTGCGGTAATAGTCGGGCGTCACATCGAAGATCCTGTTCACGAAAAGCGAGCAGGAAGCCTTGTCGTGGTAAAGTTTCTTGGTGACCTTGAGGTTCACGTTCATGCTGAAGGGGACCAGCGTATACTCGAAAAGGGATGCGGTATAGTCCCTTACAAGAAGCCTGAGTACCCCGTCCTGGGCAGACTCTTCGGTGAAGGGATGGGATATAAGTTTATTGTCCAGATAGGATATCGGCCTTGGGTCGTCCTCCATGCTCTGGTGCCCCGTGAACCACTGGCACTGGAAGGATGTGGAGAAGATGAGCCCGAGGGAGGGTATCTGGGTGTCCAACATAAGGTTCGTCGAGAGGGACTCATACAGGGTCCCGTCATTCTTATCATACAGTCCGATGTAAGGATACTGCTTCCCCGCTATCATTACGGAGGGACGGTAATACTCGGGCTGGCTGTTCATGTACCTTGTCCTGAAATACGCCCCGTTGGCTGTGATCTTGGTGCCGAGGGAGCGGATCCTCTTTGAACTGAAAGTGAACTCGACGCCTTGTTTAAGGGAACGGCTGCCGTTGGTGGTGCGGGAGAAGGCGGTAAGAAGGGTGTCCTTGGTGAACGGGACTTCATCCAGGGAGGGAGGACCGGTGAGAGTGGACTTGTCAATGCCGGAAATGTCGAAGCGTCTGTATTCCACGGTCATGTACTCGGAAGAGCTCCTGAACCCGGATGTCATGTCCTCGGTGAAGTAGTCCACGGAGAAGGTGCAACCGTTCCAGTCCGCATCCACTCCAATCTCCCACTTGAGGTTACGGGCCACCGAAAGGGAGAAGTTGGTCGGGTCCACCTTGTACACAAGGAGGTTGATTCGGCGAAGGGAGGTCTCCGTGGGCCAGTAGTTGAGCTGTCCGATGTCCCCGTAGATGGGTTCCGGATAGAGCTGGTCCATGGTGGGGAACTTGCTGTGGCTTCCCGCTCCCGAGTATATTCCGCTTTTTAGCGGATAGCCGCCAAGGAGCACCTGAGGGAAGTTCACCCTCACGTTCACCCTCGGGTCAAGGAAAGGTTTTGCGTTTATCTCATACTCGCTTCCCGCACCCAGCAGCATCGTCCCCCTCAGTCCCGCAGCCCATTCCAGGCGGAACTCTCCCAAGGGGAGTTCCCCGCTCTGTTCGGCGAAGGCGGAGAGCTGATGGTTCGAGGGGATGTCGCTGTAGGCCCTCGGCCTGGCGCTCATCGAAGTGTTGAAGGGAAGTGAAGGATCGAAGATGGACCCTTCCCCGAAGTTCTTGTCCATGTTCCACTCGGCCCCTGCCTTGAGTGTATGGATGCCGGTGTGGAATGAGGACACGACATTTGCGAAAGCGTACATCGGCCTTCCGTCCACCCTCAGGGTGGCATCATAGGTCCTCGGTACCATTATGGCATCGAACTCACCCGCTTCCCGCGATACTGAAATCGGGGACTCAGTCGCGAAGGCATTGTGGCGCCAACGGTCGATGAGGTCCTTTTCCAGGGTAAGGGACAGCTGGGCTGTGAGGGAACGGAAGAAAGAGTCCCGGTCCTTGGAACTTATGGAATAGTCCGCACCGAGGGCGAACTTATTGTAGGTGGACTTGTAGGTCTCGACAGGGCCTCCGCCAAAGGTGTCGAGGTCCTTGTCGGACTTGACGTCATCGAAGGAGCCGGTGTAATCAAGAGATAGGTTGGCTGAAGTCCGCCACTTATCCGAACTGTTTGTGACCATTCCTCCACGAAGGCTTGCGGTGACCCTTTTCCAGTTCTGGCGGGAGTTGCGGGGATCCGCCTGTGAATCCAGGTAGTTGAGGCTGGCGTTGAGGGTAATCTTGTCGGTAGTTCCCCATTCGAAGCCTTTCCCTCCGTACAGGAGCTTGCTTTTCATGTCAGCCTTGAACCTGGCCCTCAGGTCATTGCTCCCTTTCTTCCTGTTTATCTTTATGAGTCCGCTCGTGAGGTCCCCGTACTGGACGGAGGCTATGCCCCTAACCACGTCTACGCTCTCGATGTCCTCCGTACTGATGGTGCGCATATCGGTCCCGAGGTTCACGTAGTCCCCGCCAAGGCTTGAGTATGCGGGGGAGTACTGCAGGTTCGCATTGTTGCCGATGGGTTTTCCGTCCACAAGAAAGCTTGTTCCGAGGGCGGATGTGGCATAATTGCCTGAAAGTGAACCTGCCGCACGTAGGTTTATTATCTGTGGGGAGCTAAGGGCGGGATCCGAGGCCCTCCCTCCGGGAAGGAGTTCCAGGACATCGGCGAAAGAGGAAGGCTGGATGTGGCTTATGGCATCTTCACCGATGCGTGAAGACGATGTGAGACCATGGTTTTCCTGGGCGGTGACAATGACTTCACTGAGGACTGCGATGTCCGCTTCAAGGCGGTACACCCCATCCGGGCGGGACTCGGTGGTGAGGGACTTGTAGCCCAGTGAAGTTATGGTAATGGGGGAGACTTTGCCTACTTTGAGAGTGAAATGACCGAGGGTGTCGGTTATGCTCCAGATGTTTCCGCCGACACTTACGGCAGCGCCTATGACGGGGCTTCCTTCGCCGGAATCCACAACGGTACCCCGAATGATTGTCTGGGCTTTGATGCCGGTAATGGCGCAAAGCAGGAAGATCGTTGATAGAAGTATTGTACGGGGTAATCTCAAATTAAGCGTTGTTTTGAACTGCAAAGTTCCCTCTTTGGCGGTTCCCCGGCAATCCCCAAAAATTGCAAGAAACACACCCCTCAGTACCAAGTTTTGTGTATGGGAGGCTGTTTTGTAGGTAATATTGGGTGCGTTTCCAAGGAGGGATAGTCATTCTTTTGTACCCGGGTAAACAAAAATCCCGGATACGGGTGAAGTATCCGGGAAGAGGGGGACAGGATGACGTGGCCTGTGCATGTGGATTGAAAGTCAGGAGGTGACAATGCGACCGGTTGGAATAAAAACACACTAAAGAGGCCGTACCGGTGTGCCGGGAATGAAAAATATGAGATATGTTTCGTAAATTCGCATTTGAGAAATAAGGTGTTTAAAATGGAAGATAATTGGAAAGACTATTTACTCTACCCGGCAATTACCGCAATCATCATGTCAGGCATCAATGCCTTTGCGGATTGGAAGAGGGATACCTTGGAGTCCATCTGGTGGTATGTGGTGGCTGCGTTGATATTTTATTCTGTCTTAGCTATCGGTAGGTATATGATTTATAGGAAGAGGAAGTGATTCGGTAAATACGCATATGAAAATCTTATTGGTAATATGGGTAATTGTCATGGCTGTCCTCCT
>CAJOLJ010000115.1 GCA_905235445.1 uncultured Bacteroidales bacterium | reverse complement strand
TTCTAGTTCGCCTAAGGTGTCCTCCTCTTCCTCCCTTTCTGAGGAGGAGCAGCAAAGACGAAAGCTCGAGTATGACAGAAGGAGGGCCGAGATGGTAAGGGACATCCTTATTGGGACCCCGGGGGAGGGGCCCGCTACGGTAGGTGAGAGTGCCTCGTCTTCACCTTCGGAGGAGTCCTCCCAGGAGAGGACCCTGGACTTTCGGGAGGACCCGGACGGGATAATAATGTCCCTTGATGACGACCTTGACCCTTCGGGGACCTCCTCCGCTATCCAGTACTCCGAGGGGAGCATGAGACCCTTTCGGTGCATGTTCGTCAGGGAAGAAAAGATAAAGGACGGGCAGAGGGTGACCCTGCGGCTTTTGGAGGACTACACCGACGGGAACGTGAGGATCCCCGAGAATACCCACCTGAGCGCGGTTTGCAAGATTTCCGGGAGGCTGCATCTGAGTGTGCGCTCCATTGAAATGGGCGGACGCATAGTTCCCCTCTCGCTTGAAGCTTATGACATCGACGGGATGAGGGGGATATACTGTCCCGAGACAGGGGGGACCTCCGCTGCAAGGGACCTTTCCAGGGAAGCTATCGGAACCGGGAACACCATCCTCGGAGGCCTTGTCGGGGAGATTGCCGGGACTGTCATCCGTACCGGTGCCACAATAGCTAGAAGCGCAGCCGGGGAAGTGTCCATAAGCGTTGTCTCCGGCTACGAGTTCTTCCTCGTGAAAACGAAGTAGGGGGAGGACGCTCTATCCAAAGGATGCTATGCCCACTCGCTTGCTTCCACTTCTCCATACCGATCCATCCACCTTTCAGTTACTTCCATTATCCCTTTTCACTATGAAACGATACCTGATATTATTTTCCCTGTCCATCATACTCCTTTCCCTGGCCTGTCCTCCAGTCGGGGCGAGGGTCCCCGCCACAGCGGGGGGAGCGTACCCTCTTGCCACATCGGATACGCTGTACATTTCAACGACACAGACGGTGCACCTTCGCTTCGCATCGGAGCTTCGCTACGTGAATCTCGGAAGCCGGGTCGTCGTGGCCCGCATTGTGGAGGGGAGCAAGGACTTCCTGGCAATCAAGGCCAGGGAAGAGTTCCCCTTCTGCACCACCCTTTCCTGCCTGGAGCAAAGCGGCAGGATGCACACTTTTCTGGTTGCCTATGCCAAGCACCCCTCTGTCCTCGACATTGACACGAGGTCCCGTCCCGGCGAGGGGGTGGGTGAAGGAGGCCTTCCCCCCTTAGGCCCTTCCCACACGGACCATTCTTCCTCTTCAATGGGGGCACCCGGGAGCGAAAGCCCTAAGAGGGACCCTTCGTCCATCCCGGGGAGGGAGGACGGTCCCCTCAGGCAGGGTGGAAGAGCGAATGCCGAAGGGACGGGGACTTCCCTTCAGGGGCTTTCCTATGGGCCACTCCTCTCCCTGCCACAGGCGCTCTATCACATAGCCTCGGGAGCCTACGGGATAAGTGTAATCTGCGAGAATGTCCTTGTGAAAGATGACCTGATACTTATGGTGGTGTCACTGAGGAACACCTCCCCGGTCAGCTACACTCTCTCGGACCCCCGCTTCAGCGTAGAGGCAAGGAAGCGACCCCGACGCTCTCTTCAGTATGAGAAGGCCCTTTTCCCGAGGAACACTTTCGGCAAGGGAACCACACCTGCAGCAGGTGGGGAGTCCAGGATGGTGTTCACTTTCGACAAGATGACACTCACCCGCTCCCAGGTCCTGAGGGCCTACTTCTACGAGAAGGGCGGAGTGAGGAACTTCGTCCTGACCCTGTACCCTTCCGATATCAATGGGGCAAGGGCCCTGCAGTAGCGGGGCGCTTCCACAGATAGAGTGCCACTTTCCATTCTGTCACAGCTCGCCTTCGGCCCACCTGCATAAGTGCCTCCATGAGTGAGTCATGGAGGTTCTTTATATAATAATAGGTATCGGTGTCGGGAGACCCTTTGTCCGAAGGGTGGGAAGGTACTTGGGGCCTGTGCCGGTGTCTTGCCCTGTGAAGGGGCATTGAGGAGTGGGGGAGGGGGGATTTCAGCATCTGAACGGTGTTTTTTGCCTACAAGGATGCAGAAATCACAAATTATTTTTGCTAATACGTTTAAATTATATAATTTTACACCTGATTTGGAGTTGGCCCTATCAGAACGTAATTGTTCGTCCGTGCCAATTTGCTGCTTTTGATGTCCAAAACTATCGAAAAAGAAACCATATTATCAATCAACAACCGTAACATATAAGACTTCTTTAAACCCCACCCCAACTGAAAACATCCCGAACATACTCTTCCCCCCAGTGTATTTCCCCGTTTTACTGCTTCAATCCCCGGTCCCCTTTTCCGAAGGGACTGGGATGGATGGATATATACCATCTGAGGGAAGGTGAATGGCTCGAACAATTCTCAATCAAATAACAACACTCTATTTTTATTATTAACACTTAAAAAACCAATGGTAATGTGTAAAAACAAACTTATTCTTGCCATAGCAGGTCTTCTTGTGGCCTTTGGCTTGAATGCACAGAACATTACTGTCAAGGGTAAGGTGATCGACAACACCGGTGATCCCGTGATTGGCGCAGGTGTCGTCATCAAGGGAACCCTCAAGGGTGTCACCACCGACCTTGACGGAGCCTATTCCATTGATTGCCCGGCAAACGCTACGCTGGTGTTCACCTACATCGGCATGGCTTCCCAGGAAGTGGCAGTCGGAGCGCGTGGCATTGTCAACGTCACGCTCGAACCCGATGCCGAAGCCCTGAACGAGTCAGTGGTTACAGCTCTCGGTATGCGCCGTGAAGCTAAGGCTCTCGGTTATGCCGTGACCGCCGTGAACACGGAAGAACTCCTTGCCGCAAACACCGTCTCCCCTGTTGCATCGCTCCAGGGTAAGGTTGCGGGAGTCGAGATCAACCAGTCCGATGGTGGTCTTTTCGGTAGCACCAAGATCCAGATCCGTGGAGCTTCCACTCTCGGCAAGAACAACCAGCCTATCTACGTCATTGACGGAGTTATCCTCGACAATGCAATCGCCAGCACCGGTGATGCAGACTGGGACAGCAACATCAACGACTACGGTAACCAGCTCAAGAACCTCAACCCGGACGATTTCGAGTCCCTGACCGTTCTTAAGGGTGCTGCCGCTACCGCTCTGTACGGTTCCCGCGGACTTAACGGAGCAGTCGTGATCACCACCAAGCAGGGCCGTGCCAACCAGGGTATCGGAGTTTCCTTCTCCCAGACCGTCGGTTTCGACAAGGTGTACGACACCCCTGGACTCCAGAGCGACTACCTCTGCGGTGACTTCACGGGATACACCTACTACGGTGACGAGTACGAGAAGACCGGCAGCCCTTGGGCCAACAACTTCGCAGCCTATGCCCGCAACAGCAAGGGCGTCTACTCCATGTACGAGCAGTATGCGGTCTCCGGTTGGTCTTGGGGTGCTCCCCTCTCCGCCTTCGCAGGCCAGGAGGTTGAGCTCTTCGACGGAACCATGGGCACGATGCAGACCTATCCTAACCGTTACAAGGATGCCTTCCAGACCGGTATCAACAGCAATACCAACATCTCCATCAGCGGTGGAAATGACAAGACTTCCTTCTACGCTTCCGGTTCCTACAAGCAGGCTGAGGGTACAACTCCCAACAATACTTTCAACCGTCTCTCCTTCCTCGTGAAGGCAGCGCACCACATTACCGACAAACTCATTGTGGACGCATCCTTCAACTTCACCACCTCCACTCCCCGCAATGCCCAGAAGAACATCGGTGAGTATTTCGCATCTTCTGCCAACCTTCCCGCCGAGTATGACGTGAGCTACTACAAGGACAAGTACAAGGGATCCCATGGCGGTTTGGCAAGTGCCACCTATGGTGACAAGTACCAGAATGTCCCTGCAAGGGATCTGTGGTGGAACATCTACGAGAACAACTACCAGCAGGTTGAGACCACCATCCGTCCTACCCTCGAGGTTACCTATCAGGCCCTTCCTTGGCTTGATTTCAAGGTTGGTGGCAACTACAACTACTACCTCATCAACGGTGAGGAGAAGAACCCCGGTAGCGGCTATGCAAACCAGGGCGGTAGCTATGCCCTGAGCGCAAACCAGACCCAGCAGATGAGCTTCTACTACGGAGCCAACGCTAACTACAAGATCAACGAGGACTTCGAGGTCCACGGCTTCCTCCGCGGTGAGTACTTCGACCAGAAGTCCCAGTACAACCGTTCCGCAACGAGCGGCGGTCTGGTCGTTCCTCTGCAGTACTTCATCTCCAACTCCGTCAATACTCCCAGCCAGAGCGCATACATCTCCGGTACCAAGCGAATCACTTCCGCAGTCGGTGCAGTCGGCGCAAGCTGGAGGAACCAGGTATTCCTGGATCTGACCGGACGTAACGACTGGTCCTCCGCCCTCGTGTACACCAACGGACAGGGTAACTACTCTTACTTCTATCCCTCGGTGTCCGGTTCCTGGGTCATCAACGAGACCTTCGATCTTCCCAAGTGGATAACCTTCATGAAGATCCGTGCATCCTGGGCACAGGTCGGCAACGATACCAGCCCTTACTACATCAATACCGGATACGACCTCAAGAAGTCCACTTTCAACGGAATGGTTAACTCCCTGTCCCTGTCCAGCCAGATCAAGAGCCCGGACCTCCGTCCTGAGCGCAAGACCTCCTGGGAGCTGGGTCTGGACTGGCGTTTCTTCAATAACCGCATAGGTATCGACTTCACTTACTACAAGGAGAACACCCGTGACCAGATCATGTCCATCTCCGTCCCCAGTGTCTCCGGTATCTCCAGCGAGCTGATCAACGCCGGTGACATCCAGAACCAGGGTGTCGAGCTGGCCCTCAATACCACTCCCATCGAGACCAAGGACTGGAGGTGGGACCTCGACTTCACCTACACCCGCAACCGCAACAAGATCATCTCCCTGCATGAGGACGTGGCCAACTGGATCGTCCTTGATGGTTCCGTCGACTACGGTAACTACCGTATCGGTTCCGTTGCAAAGGTGGGCGGCGAGTACGGACTGCTGATGACCGACTCCTTCCCTAACTATGACGAGAGGACAGGTCTTCCCATCGCCGGCTACACCTCCGGTCTGCAGACCATCTTCTTCCCTCGTTCCGGTGAGGTCCGTGAACTCGGTTCCATGAACCCTGACTTCCTCGGTTCCCTGAACTCCACCCTGCGCTACAAGAACTTCGCTGTCCGCGTAAGCCTTGACGCCCGCTTCGGTGGTTATGTAGCTTCCTACAACTCCCGTTACGCTACCGCTTACGGTATGTCCGCCGAGTCCCTCAAATATCGCGAGGGTATGACCTGGACAAGTAAGATCCCCGCTACCGAGGGCATGACCTTCTACGATGGTTTCATTCCCGAAGTCGTCCTCCGCGCCGGTACCAAGAGCCCCATTAACGGCGAAGATGTCGGTGGCAAGACCTATCAGGAGGCTTACGATGAAGGTCTCATGGAGCCCGCACACAAGCAGGCTTATGGATACTACCTCAACAGCTGGGGTAACGGTATCATCAACGATGACTGGGTCAAGGAACTCAACTACATCTCCCTGCGTGAGGTCACCCTTTCCTACAACTTCCCCGCTAAGTGGGCACGCGCCATCAAGGCACAGGGCCTGACCCTCTCCGCTACCGGACGTAACCTCGCTTACCTGCTGAACACCGCTCCGAACCACGAGAACCCCGAGGCCGTCCGCGGTACCGGTTCCTCCAACTTCCGTATGCGTTCCTTCAGCCCTTACACGAGGAACTTCCTGTTCACTCTCAATATTAAGTTCTAAGAGCCGCTTACAGTGTTGAACCTTTAAAAGAAAGATTTATATGAAACACAATATCATCAAGATTTTTGCGGCTGTCATTCTCGCCAGCGTTGTCCTCAGCGCCTGTAACAAGGCTGAGTATGCCAAGATCAATACTGACCCCGGTAAAATCGGCGAAGGTAACCCTTCATACCTCTTCACTCAGGGCTATCTTGAGTTCGAGCCTTCATCCTATCTGTACTGGTACTACATCAGCAAGATTGTCAAGAACTTCGACCAGGTAAATGGCGGCAGCACCTCTGATACCTATAACACCATGGGTGAGCTCGGCGGCATCGGTTCCCAGTGGATCGCCGTCAGGAAGTATGAGAACGAGATCAAGGACATAGTATCTCGCTATCCCGAGGAGGACCAGCCCAAGTACCAGCACATGGTAGCAATCCTCAACGTGCTGTCTTCCTATCTGGCAGTCCTGGATACCGACCTTTACGGTTCCATGCCTTTCACCGAGGCTGCCCAGGCCCGCTACGGCGGAACCCTCACCCCGAAGTATGACACCCAGGCCGAGATCTTCTCCGCAATCCTTGCAGACCTCGATAATGATATCAATGTCTTCAAGACTGCAACCGACCAGATTCTCCCCAGCTCTCAGGATCCCGTCTATGGCGGCGACGTCAAGAAGTGGATCAAGGTTGCCAACGGCGTCAAGCTGAAAGTGGCTGTCCGCCTCCTGCACCAGGACAAGGCTACCGCCCTTAAGGTTGCCCAGGAAGTGGGTGCCTCCGATGACAACATCATGACTCAGGCTGACAACTTCTTCTTCAACAGGGGAATGAGCAGCGACAACAGCATGGGTGACTATGCATTCCACTTCGGCAACGGTGTCGAGGGAATGGGAACCGCGAACAAGACCATCGTCGACTTCATGAAGAAGAACATGGACCCCCGCGTGTTCATCATCTATGCCAAGAACGGCTTCAACTCCGAGGTTGTCCAGTCCTTCTTCGATGCCCAGGCTAACGGTGAGAAGTGCGAGATTCCCGACTACATCATGGACGAGGTCAATTACACTACCGATGCTGACGGCAAAAAGGTCTTCGAGAGCTGGAAGGCTCCGGGTGAGCCTTGGGTCCGCATCCAGGGTGTTCCCCGTGGCATTAACATCAGCCAGAAGCCCGAGTACACCACCGGGAACAACTATTTCGATTCCGACAAGTGGCAGGTCAAGCTCAACGGCGCCGACAAGACTTACACTCCCTATTCTTCCCAGAATGAGAGGCTGGTCCGCGGACGCTGTGGCACCTTCACTTTCCCGACCAGACCTGGCCGCACTCTGCAGCTTTCATCCAATGTAGGCTACAATGCAGGTATTCCTTGGTATGGAATGGGCATCACCTCCGGTGAAATGAACCTCTATCTCGCAGAGCTCAAGCTCGCTGGTGCATCCCTCCCCAAGACCGCTGCACAGTATTTCGAGGCAGGCGTTACCGCCTCCGCCAAGGAGTACAACCAGTACGCCAAGCTCAACCAGATCCCCTACATCGATGCTACCCACACTTCCGACATTGAGGGTGACGCTACCATCGAGATCACTGACGACATGATCGCCGAGATGCTGACCCATCCCGACTACAAGCTCAATGGAACGGACGATCTGGAGAAGGTCTACATCCAGCAGTACCTCCACTTCATGTACCAGCCTACTGAGCAGTTCGTGACCGCACGTCGTGGTGGAATCCCCAAGAAGGGCAGCTCCTACATTCCTTGGAACGAGTCCTACGATCCCACCATCATCCCTCGCCGTCTGTATCAGACCCAGCCGAACGAGACCGATATCATGCGTGAGGCCAAGATCGCCGCTTTCCAGGAGCAGGGCTTCTCCTTCACCACCGGTGACGCAGGTGCCAAGCTCAACACCGAGCGCGTATGGTACGACAAGGGCGCACCTCAGTGGGGTGACGGTCCCAAGCTTTAATCTCAATTAACATCCATGAGGCGGGTTCTTTCCGGGGCCCGCCTCTTATTCCAAACATCCGTCATGCGTAAAAGAAGCATTCTTGTCCTTGTTCTGCTCCTCGGGGCTATAGGCATCCTCCGGGCACAGAGCCCCATCTATCTTTTCACGGATTTCACTGATGGCTCCATAGCCCTCAAGAATCGCACTTTCGTTAAGACAAAGTACAATTACGACACCTTCCATGACAAGCTCCTGTACATGGACGGCGATCAGGTGATGGAACTGACCGACTATTCGGACATAGTGTCCGTCTATATCGGGGACCGCACTTTCGTCCCCCTGGGAGGTTCCCTGTACGAGGTGGTGGACCTGGGGGACAGCCCTGTGGTCCTGATGGTGAAATGGCACCAGAAGAAGAATCCAATCGGGAAGAAGGGTGCCTATGACCAGTTGAACCATGCTTCCAGTTCCATTTCCATTGACCCGGAGTATTACAGCGTCTCCCTCAAGGAAAGGGGTGGGGAACAGGTGTTCAACACGATTGTCGAAAACAGCTATGGGCTTCTTTTCGATGGAAAGTTCAAGAAGTTCTCCGACAAGCGTTCCCTGCTGAAGCTCTTCCCGGACAGGAAAGCCGAGATTGATGCTTTCATCACAGAGAACCACCTGCTCTTCTCCCAGCCTGACGATGTCACTAAGATTTGCAAGTTCGCTGTGGGTAAGTAGCCCTCAGCGGACCCCTGCAGTCCCAAGAATAAAAGCTCCCGCTTTCCCGGTGGTGGAATGCGGGGGCCTTT
>CAJOLJ010000114.1 GCA_905235445.1 uncultured Bacteroidales bacterium | reverse complement strand
ATCTTTTTGTCAAGTTCATCGAGCACCCCATTGAAGTATGCCCTCTTCTTTCCTTCCACCTCGGAGACATTGATTTTGTCCCTCATGTCATCATAGAGGTCAAGCGCCTCGTTGAGAAGAGCTTCGATGGGTTCCGTCTGGGCGGTGGGATTTTTGGTGAGGAAGAGCAGGCTGTCATCCACGAATGCGCCCACCACGTAGTCTACGCATTTCTTGATGTCTCTTAAATTCATATACTTGCGAATTAATTCGGCGCAAAGATAAGAATTAAATTTGAAATACTATCAAATACTTCACCTCACTCACAGGACTCTCCCCCGTCGCCTGGGTCAAACAGCAGCAAAGACAAAGCGTTGACTATTTCACATAGAACTGGCCGCCGCCTACGCCATAGGAGTGAACGGCGCCGTATTTGCCGTCACCCATATAGTCTTCAGCCCACGACACACGCGTAGCCTGCTTGCCGCGCTTTGTTTCCACGAAAGAGTAACCATAGATGACACGCCTGAGGATATTGCCAAGGGCATCCCGCTGGACCTCCCAGCTGTCCGATGTCACGACACAGTCTACGACGGCATCTGTTATGGCCTTCTCGAGAGGCAGCACCTTGGCCTTGTATGAGGCATTCATCGCACCGGCCTTCGGCATCGGCTGGTACTGCACCTCAATCTTGTCATTGTTCGCAAAAGCCTTGGACAGGGCACCGAGGTAGAGATGGCAGACCTGGAAGGAACGTTCGAAATGGTCTGCATCACTCTTATACACCTCTTTCAGTATATCCAGAACTCCATTTTCAAAAATCAATCCGATGTTCCGGATCAGAGAGAATGCCACATTGGCGACATACAGTTCGTCATCGTTGAGGACCACCGGCACGAAACCGCCGCCCAGGGGCCGTTCGCAGAAAAAATAATCGTTGTTTACCATACAGACGGCATAGGCTCGCACGTTATCTTTTTTCTTCGCTTTCGGGACGTGCTCCGTCCAGGGTTTCGTCTCGAATTCCGGGGCAGGCTTCAGGGAATATGACCATTCGCCCTGGGCATTCCGGTCCATACGGACATTCGTATGCTGCTCGGCAATCTGTCCGATGCGCAGCATAAAATCCACAAAGACCTCGAACTCATCCCTCAGAGCCTGGTCCAGCGCTGCATCTTTAGGCCTTGTTCCGGCATCCATCTCTTCGGAAACGTCAATATCCCATCTGATACGGGCACAAAGCTGATCAGCAAACTCCTTGATCTGCGCCGGTTTATAGTAGAGAAGTTCCCATGCCGTCTGGTCGAGGATCGGCCCTGTCTGAGAATCCTTGCTGCTGGGTTTCAGCCCCAGGAGCGCATGCCGTACGGGGCCCTGATTTGCATTCTGGCCGCTGACGGGTACGCTCGCCAGCAGTACAAATACGAGAAGAAATGCGATTTTAATCCGTTTCATGGCTACATGTGTTTTTCGAATTTAGGTTGACTCTGGTTAAGTATTATTACCGGTACAGGTTGACTTTTGTCCTTATCCGTGTTTTCAGTTGTTTCCTAGGTCTTATCCCGTTCATGGGTTGATTGAAGGGCGTAGCCCGGAAGAAGAGCCATGAACTATTGACAAAGATAAAAAATTTTCAAGGCCTTCTTCTTGATTTCTTGTTAGTTTTTACGGTTGCCGGATACGGATATTATTCTAATCAAAATGCACTGTTCACCTAAGAACGCTCTCTCCCCGGACTGAGGTTCCGGGCAGCATGCCTACGAAAAAGCGCCAGGGAACGGTTACGCCGGGTTCTGAAGGTGTTCCGAACCCAGGGCTGCCAGAAGGCCGTTTCCCGGGACAAGCGCAGAACAGCAGTCCTCCCAGAGCGAGGACCGCCGTTCGAAGAAAACATGTGTGATTCATAGCGAGTTCGTCTTTTTACAAATTTCGCCATTCTATGTCACCCACCACTATTTATTCAAAGAAAAGAGACTAACGATTCCTTTAAACGATAAACGATAAACGATTTGTGGCGATAGACAGAAAATTGGTATCCAGTTTGGTATCCAAAATTATTGTTACTATATTTGCCGGTAATTGATACCAATGGTACTATGGAAGTAATTAGCTGTAGAGATTTTCGTTCCAATCAGAGCAAATACCTTGGGATGGCAGCAAAAGGCCAGGGAATTATTCTCAAGACCCGAAGTCTTGGCTCATTCAAGATTACGCCCTTGACTGAAGATGATACTCTTATGAGTAAAGAAGAATTCTTCAGGAAACTGGATCGTGCCCGTCAAGAGATTGAGGCGGGCAAGGGTACGGTGCTTAAAAACAAGGAGGACATTGATAGATTTCTGGAGGCACTATGAGTTACACAGTCCATCTGTCTCCCGACGCGAAGGATGACCTTGCCAGATTGAAGAAGCATGAGCCTAAAGCGTTCGATAAAGCCAGAGGGTTGCTGTATGAGTTGAATGAGCATCCACGTACCGGCACCGGTAAGCCGGAGCCACTTACCGGAGGCCGCACCGGCCAATGGTCCAGACGTATTACTCAAAAGCACAGGATGGTCTATACGATAGAGGATGATGTTGTAGAGGTTTACGTATTATCATCTTATGGTCATTATAATGATAAGTAAAGTTCCACGAATAAATACGAAAAGGTCGCATCGCTGCGGCCTTTTCTTATACTTGCGGGAGTCGAAAGATGATAATTCTATATGACCTTTCTTGTAATCTCTTAAGTTCATTGCATGATATTTTTGCGGTGCAAAAATGCGGATAATTCCGAAAACGCTCTGCACTTTTCTCTGTTAGAACGCTCTCTCCCCGGACTGAGGTTCCGGGCAGCATGCCTACGAAAAAGCGCCAGGGTGCGGTTACGCCGGGTTCTGGAGGTGTTCCGAACCTGAGGCTCCCAGAAGGCCGTTTCCCGGGAAATAGAACGGACTGGCCTTTACGGACACAATGCCCTTGCCCTTATCCTCGTTTCCGATGACCCTTCTCACCTGAAGGAGCCTGTCGATTCCTTCGTAGCAGTCGGGGTCCCCCTTTGTCATTGAGTTGATCCTCACGACCTGCGAGGAATGTATCATGCGTCCATCCCCTATGTACATTGCCACATGGGTGACTTTGCCTGTCATCCTGTTCCCGAAGAAAAGAAGGTCCCCTATTTCAAGGGCGCTGAAGTCCCCCCTGAGCACATCCGCTGCGGGGACAGGGTCCCCTGTCCTTGCCTGCTGGGAGGCGTTGCGGGGAAGAAGGATGCCGTTCAGAAGGAAGACTGTCCTTGTGAGTCCGCTGCAGTCAACGCCCTTGATGGAGGTCCCACCCCACTGGTAGGGCACCCCGACAAAGGATTTGGCGGTGCTGACAAGATGAGAGGCATCGGGTCGACGGGACGCCGTCCAGGAGGAGAAGTCCTCCACGTCCTTTTTCAGGACGTACCCGGCCCTTCCCCCTGGAAGGGTGACCAACCAGTATGAACCCTTGCCCATGGGTTTTCCCGAACGGTCAAGGACCTTGAGGAGCAGGTCACCTTCCACGAGGTCGCATACCCTCTCCCCTTTCTTGTCCGGGGTGCGGAACACGTGTGAGTATTCAGCGGTCACCATGTACTTCGGTTTGGCTATATACTGGAGCACCTCCTCCGTGGTCATGAAGGTCATTCCCTTGGCGACAGCCCAAGCATGGTAAGGCTCAGGAGTCGAGACATGGTACCACTCGTCCTTCATGGCGTCGACTCTCATGACGGTCCCCATCAGGGCCTGGTTCCCGAGTTCCGCCGAGAAGGAGGGCTCCTCCCGCAGGAAGTTTACGCTGACGTCCACAACAGCCCACACCATCCCCGTGGCGGGGGGCGTCGCCCTTTGGGCGAAGGCTGAAGAGGAACCGAGTGCCATAAGAAGCAAGGCCGTAGTTATGCCCATGAAAAAGAGTGTCGATTTTCTCATATTGCTGTGTCCATTTAACTATCATTTATTAAGGATTCCTCGGTCTTCATCCCGGGAAACACCATGACCCCCTTGACCAGTTCCTCGCTCTCCTCCTGCGGGGCGGTGCCGTCCATTATGCTGAAAAGCGAGCCCATGGCTTTCTCGCAGATTTCCTGGAGGGGCTGCTCTATGTGAGGGATTGCCGGACGGAAGATGTCATAGACATCGGAGTTGTCGGTCCCCACGATGAAAATGTCTTTCTGGATGGTGGCCCCAAGTGATGTGAGGGCCTTTATGGCGGATATGGTGAGGGAGTTGGTGGCGAAGACAAGTGCCTTGGTGCCCCTCTGGATAATGGAAGGCATGATGTCCATTGTCTGGGACTGAGTGTCATGGAAATCCACCCGGTGCACCTTGGCGAAGGAGCCCAGCCCGAGGTTCTTCATCACTTCCAGATAACCTTCCTCCCTTTCCATTATGCTCGTGACCCTCAGTGAATAGGATATCATCTCTATCTCCCTTATGCCCTTGGCCCTATAAAGGAGGGACACTGCATCCCTCATGACAGCCTTGTTGTCGAGGAGGATCCTGGGGGCGGGAATGCCCTCCACCCTCCTGTCTATGATTACGCAGGGTATCTTCCTGGACGTGACATCCTCAAGGACGGACTCCCCGCCTTCGCAGGGAACTATGATGAACCCGTCCACCATCTTGCTCATGAAAGAGTTCACTATCCTTTTCATGTTCTCGACATTCTCGTCGGTGCTTCCGATAAGGAGGGTATAGCCCCTCTCGGCGCACATGCCCTCGAGGCGGCGGGAGATTTCCCCGTAAAAGGGGTTGGAGATATCAGGGAGCACGGCTCCCACGACAAGTGTCGGTCCGCCCCTCAAGCCCCTTGCGAATGTATTGGGCATGTAGCCCATCCTCTCGGCGATACCCTTTATCCTCTCCCTTGTCTGCTGGTTCACCCTGTAGCGGTAGCGTCCCTCCTTGTCCGGGGAATCATTCATGACGAAGGATACCAGGGATACCGATACCCCTGCCTCCTTGGCTATGTCCTTTATGGTTACCTTCCTTTCCATGACAGTATCGGTGTGTTTCACTTTGCAGACATTGAACTGACGGAGTAAGTCACGCCATTGCTTGTCCTGCGGGGGACGAGCCGCAAATGGCGTGCCCAGGTGGGTGAAGGGAGGTCAATCGTGCGGTCAGTGGGACTGTTCACGATATTGTCGAAAGTTCCTTCCGCAATTATGTCCTCCCAGTTCTTGCCGTCAAGGCTTCCCTGCAGGGTCCAGTCTATGATAACCCCGCCCTGTCCCCTCTCGGCCGGAACGAATGTAAACGAGGAGATCCTCTTCGCACCTCCAAGGTCCACGGTCACGGGATCCGTGGCAAGCTTGGTAATGAAAGGGGTGCTTCTCTCGTTCTCCTTCACGTAGATGTCATCCATGTACAGAGCCACCTTGTTGATGGTCACCGGTGCGTAAGCGCTGAAGGAAAGACGGATTTTCGAAGTGGTCACGGCCTCGTCAAGAAGCACTATCCGCCTGAACCCCACGGTGGTCTCTTTCGCCACCTCTTTCCAGATGCCTTCCGGGGTGAGCACTTCCACCGTGAAGGCATATATCCTTTGTCCGAGGGGGATGTACTCTCCGATATCCACCCTGTTGAAGGTCTTTTCCCCGGGGAGGGCCAAAGTGAGAGTGGCATCCTTGCTGTCCTTGGAACTTGTCCAGAAAGAGTCATAGTTCCCGTCAAGGACGTTCGAGGGAGAATACCTCCTGGAGAAAGATGACGATGCCTCCGCACTGGCTCCCTCGGCCAGGTTGACGGAGAAGATTCTGCTGAGGGCCTCACCGAACTCCCCGAGCCTCACTGAGTCTATCTCATGGATATGTCCCCTGGTATCGGGCGGGACATTGAGCAGCATCAGGGAGTTCCTCCCCGTGGACTCATAGTAGATCTTCAGCAGCCTGTTCAGGCTCTTCACCCTACCGTTCTCGCTTTCCTTCCAGAACCATCCTGGACGGATGGACACATCCGTCTCGGGAGCCACCCAGGCACCGCCGTGGACATTGCCGAGGGTAAGCGTGTCCTGGGGAGGGGCGGCACTGCCCGGTTCATAACCTTCCACGTTCAGCGTGCTCCAGGAAGTCCTCCCGGCCCGGCCCTGCTCGTTTCCGACCCAGCGGCAACCCGGTCCCACGTCACTGAACATTATGGCCTGGGGTTGGAGTTCCCACACGGTCTTGTGGAAGAGAGGCCAGTCGTAGACTTGTCTCTTCCCGTTGGGGCCCTCGCCGTTGGCCCCGTCGAACCACTGCTCGAACACCGGTCCGTAGGAGGAGAGCGCCGAGCGGAGCGTCTTCACGAAGACGTCATTGTACTCGGGAGTTCCGTAATGGGGATCGTTCCGGTCCCACGGGGAAATGTACACGCCGAATTTCAGTCCGTACTCCCGGCAGGCCTCGGACAGTTCCCTGAGCACATCCCCCTTCCCGTCCATCCAGGAGCTCTGGGCCACGGTGTGATTGCTTACGGGGTTGGGCCACAGGCAGAACCCGTCATGGTGCTTGGCGGTAATGATTATCCCCTGGAACCCGGCTGAGCGGGCGACTCTCGCCCATTGGCGGCAGTCCAGGTCGGTGGGGTTGAAAAGGTCCTCGGCTTCCTTGCCGTCACCCCACTCCCTGCCGGAGAAGGTGTTCGGCCCGAAGTGCACGAACATATTGCGGTCCATCTTCTGCCATTGGACCTGATAGTCGGTAGGAAGGGCACCGTATGGCTCAGGTGCGGAACAGCCCTGCAGCAGCAGCGCCAGGAATACCGAAGCCACTGCCGGGAGCAACCCTCCGTGAACGTTGTTTTTCATATGGCGATTGAATGTCTCGGTCTGGGAGAGGGGGAACTACTCCCCCTCAAGGGTTATGTCAGAGTGAAGTCTTATATCCTTGCTGGAGGCCCCGACTTCAATTGTGAAGTCACCCTTTTCCACAAGGTATCTCATGTCTGTGTCATAGAGGGCGAAGGCGTCCCGGTCAAGGTCGAAGGACACCTTCTCGCTTTCTCCCGCCTTGATTGCTATGCGGGTGAAGGAACGAAGTTGCCTGCGGGGTCTTACGGTCGAGGCTTTCCTGTCTATCACATATAGCTGCGCCACTTCCTCCCCGTCCATCTTGCCGGTATTCGTGAGAGTGAACGTCACCTTTACGGAGGTGGGCCCCGTCACCTCGGTCTTGAGGTCGGAGTACTCAAATGAAGTGTAGCTCTTCCCGTAACCGAAAGGATACAGGGGATCGGCGCTCTCCTCGACGTAGTCATGCCCCCGGGGGTTTTTCTTATTGTAGTAGACAGGCAGCTGTCCGCTGTCA
The DNA here is from genome assembly GCA_905235445.1 of uncultured Bacteroidales bacterium. GTDB lineage: Bacteria > Bacteroidota > Bacteroidia > Bacteroidales > UBA932 > Cryptobacteroides. Next base: position 8,491 of record CAJOLJ010000114.1, on the reverse strand, counting down.
CGGGGGACACTCACGGGAAGCCTGCCTGCGGGGTTGTAGTCCCCGAAGAGCACATCGGCAAGGGCGTCTCCTCCCTCACCTCCGGGATACCACATGGTCAGAAGGGCATCGGCATTCTCGCTTGCCCATCTCTTGTCCAGCGGCCTTCCTTCTATGTACACGACGACAAGGGGTTTGCCTGTTGCCTTTAGGGCCCGCAGGAGTTCCTCCTGGCGGCCAAGCAGAGTGAGGGTAGAGCGGTCGAAGCCTTCTCCCGCCTCCATGTCGGAGACGGCCTTTTCGTCCACTACGGCCGCGCCGGTGTCAATGTACTTTGTCCTGAAATCCCGTGCACTGGACCCTCCGACAACAGCTATGGTTACGTCCGAGGCCCTGCTTGCGGCAACGGCCCTGGCTATATCGGCACTTGCCATATCCCGCACTGCGCAACCTTTCACGTAGGTGACCCTGTCCTTGCCTATCTTTGACTCTATCCCGTCCAGCATGGTCCTCACCGAGGACTCTTCCTGGGGGGCGGTATAGTCACCGAGCTGGTTGTACATATTGTCCGCATTGGGTCCCACGACAGCTACCCTGATGTTTTTGCCGAGGGGAAGGATGCCGTTATTCTCAAGAAGCGTGGCACTCTGGAGGGCTGTCTTCCTGGCTACCGCAAGATGTTCCTCGCTTCTGACTATTCCCGCGGCTGCACTCTCATCCACATACGGGTTGTCGAAAAGTCCAAGGTCGAACTTCACCTTCAGAACCCTGCCTACGGCCCTGTCAAGGTCGGAGGTCTTGATTTCACCCCTCTCCAGGCATTCCTTCAGACGGATGAAACAGTTCGCCCCGAGGTCCACGTCAACTCCAGCCAGAAGGGACATCCTTCCGGCATCGACAGCGTCTTTCGCAATATTGTGGGTGTGATACAGCCCGTCGACGCTCTGGAGGTCCGATACCACGAATCCCTCGAAGCCCCACTCCCCTCGGAGCAGTCCCGTAAGGAGTTTGCCGTTGGAAGTGGAAGGAACCCCGTCTATTGCGTTATATGATGTCATGACCGAAAGTGCCCCCTCATCAATGGCGGACTTGAATGTGGGATAGAAGTTCTCCCTGAGGTCCCTCTCCCCCACGAAGGAAGGGTTGCCGTTGTGCCCGCCCTCGGGGATGCCGTATGCTATGAAATGCTTGAGGGTCGACACGATTCCCTTGTCATAGCCATTGTGAAGGGGGGATGTACCCCTCATCATGGCGGAAGCCATGGATGATGTGAGGAACACGTCCTCGCCGTATGTCTCCTCCACCCTGGACCATCTCGGTTCACGGGCCAGGTCTATTACGGGACCATAACCGATGTGCGCCCCCTGGGCCCGGAGCTCGGCTGCTATCACGTGGCCCACCTCCTCCATTGTGCCGGTGTCCCAGGTGGAAGCGAGGCCTATGCTGGTGGGGAACACGGTAGTGCCTATGGCCATGTGCCCGTGAGGGGCCTCCTCCGCAAGTATTATGGGAATGCCCAGGCGGGTGGAATCGATGGCATAGTGCTGGAGAATATTGTAAGTCCGTGCGCTGAGTGTCGGGTCAAGCCCTGTCTCGAGGGTCTTGCGGGTCCAAGGGTCAGCCCTGAAAGTAGCCCACAGCATTCCGCCGTGCTGCTCCTGGATGAACTTCACATACCGGGAGGACATGCCCTCCCTTCTCATACATGGGCCAGCCAAGAGGGCAGATAAGCTGCCCTATCTTCTCCTCTACCGTCATTCTTCCCAGAAGGTCCGCAACCCTCTTTTCGGTTGAGAGGGATGGGTTCTTGTACGGTGGGTTGGAAGAAGAGGCGGAAGAGGTACATGAAAGCAAGGCCCCGGACAAAATGAGGAGCATGGAAAATCCAGCGAGGGAGAATCTGTTTATGTCCATATGTGGTATCAAGGATGATGTGTGTGCAGACAGGCGGGCAAAAGTACGCCCCCGGCCGTTCAATTTGTTGTAAAGATAGGAAAAATTCTTGTAGCGATGAAAACAATGTACCCGTCCCCGCCGGGGGTGCGCATAGGGGACTTTTAACCCACGGATGCCCTCCAAAAGCTATATTGCCAATGAAAAAAGTCGAAGAATGGGTAAAAACCACCTTCCTTCGACTTTACTTGCGTCTTGGACAAGCCTGACGGCCCTCGGAATCGCTGTTATTCTGTGGCCGATCGTCCAGGCAGGGCCAACATGTCCGGCAGAGGGGGAGGAGGGGCGGTAACTTCGACCAAGGAAATCATCCAAGAATCGATAATTCGGTTGTAGCCATCCGCACAACCGATACTTATTCCCTTTCCTCTTTCAAGACTTTGCGGATGATTTCCAAAGCCTGTTTTCTGTCAAACTCCCCAGGATACTCTTGGTTCATAACTACATAGATTGAGCGTAAATCCGTGTAGCCTTCCACATGGATGTAATAAGCAACCAGGTCTTCGCATTCTTCCCTCGTCATCATCTCTTCTTACACATCGTTTCCAAACACGTACGAGAAGCATGTATCAAAATCAGTCTGCGGGTTCGACGACGATACCGTACTCCTGGGCCTTTTTCATCAGTTTGTCAAAATCTTCCTTGTGCCACATCTTCACACTGCGGACCTCTCCTTTCACATTGGGCAGCTGATGCTCCTTGTCCCAGTAGAAATCCCATGAGTCGGACTCGGGGACAATGATGCTCCCATAAAGTGCATGAGTTTCCACATCGACCGTAACATCCTGGCTGAAATCATAGAAAAGATATTTCAGGAATCGATTCTGGTAATAGTCATTCAAACTGCAGTCAAATGAACTTCTAAGATCCTCTATGGAAAGTACACTCGGGGATTTCAGGCAGAAGGCTTTGAAAATCAAGAAAGAGGCCTCGCTTTTTGATGCAGGCTTCCCTCCGGTGTTAAGCCAGCTTCCTTGCTGAAGACCGACGAAATACCTGGTATTGTCACGATTGCTTACTTTGATTATGCGATGTGCCTTTTTCAGCAACTTCTCATTGTTCTTGACATGATTGTACAGGACAATCTTGAACAAATCCTCATTGGCGTTCCAGAAGTCCTCCAGTATATCGTAGTCCGTCTCTTCCAAATCAAGTTTTCTTCCCAGCAATCTCTCCGCTTCCTTGGGATAGACAGCCCACAATGCCGCCTGGAATGCCTCCGAACCGAAGAGGCTTTCCAACCCTTCGTTTTCCGTACCGGCAATGGCAAGGATGGAATAATCCGTGAGATTCTTTCCGTCATTGTTTGACGGACGGCTCAGATTGCGGATATATCCATCTATCAATATGCGTGCATCGGTCGATATCGCTTGCTCATGTGAAAGGATAGAGCAGGGCTGTATGACATGGTCAAGAAGATCCTGATAGGTAATATGAACAAACGCCTCGTCAGACGGTCCCGGTTTGCCAGAAGGGGTAAGGTAAACAAGCAGCGGCTGAGAATAAGCGGGATTGGGGCAAACCATTGTTTTCAGGATATTGACCGCCCTTTTGTAACGCGCCGTCTGAGCCGAAGGTTTGTCCCTCAGGCCTCCTTCATGCTATAGATCTTGTTTTCCAGGATAATGGGCAGAGACCATTGCCGCTCTTTGTCGTCCCTGTCAGTAAACTTTATGTGCAAAAGCATCCATATGTCAAAACGGTTATTGCCGTCTTTCCTGAATGAGCCTTTACTGTCTTTTTCGACGACATCCTGAAAAGGACTCGTCTGGCCATTTGCCAATCCGATGATGGACTGTTCCGTTTTTATGCTCTCGACTTGAAGAGAATAATTCCCCGTGATGAGGCGTTCCCGCACTTCCGGATAATAGCACTTATCCTGATTGTCCGCCTTCGCGGCTATCAGGGCGAGCAGTTTTCGCAGGGGTATCTCCTTGAACCCATGGGAGGAAGCGGGATTGACCAGCCAAGCAATAAAGGCACTGTGCCGGTTCTCGCTTCGCTCTATGTCCAGGACACTGAAAACCGTACTCTGGCCATAATAGGAATTCAGCTTCTGATAAGCTGTCGTTTTGTACAAATCCAGGATCAAATCTGTCGTCATATTCACTTTCGATTAAGCTATCCATTTTGAGGTTGTAGCTGTAAAATTACAGACATTTGCTGAGAAACAAAAAAAACAGGTTGTGGGACATATTAAACCTAAATTTCCGCCAAAAGACTAAAGCCACCCAAATTTCCACAATATGTTTTTAGCTGCCCATGTTAAGTCGTAGGCAGCTATTTTTCAATCGCTTTCAGTAGATAAAATTATCTGAAAATATTGTAGAATAAAATTATTTTCGTACCTTTGTCATAACCAAATTTTATTCCGCAAATATTTTTATATATAGTATAAGATAATTTTATGTCTACGGTCTACTGGGGGAAGAAAGAGATGCCCGTTCCGGAGGGGGCATACATAAACAACGGGAAGAAGAAAGCAGAGGTCTTCATATTCATAGGCACCGGTCCCAAGCAGAAGGCAAAGCGGCGGGTCATCGGGCACTACACCGGGAACGGGAAGATGGTCCCGAACACGTATTTCAAGCAGCACTACCCGGCCAGGTGGTCCGAGTTTTACGGCGAGGAGCAGAAGTCCCACGTCGTGATGCGCCACGGCCTGTTCACCGCCGTACTGGCTATATCCACCCGAACGGGCCTGTATCCCGACCTGATTGACTCGTTCGATGGCACTATTGCCAACGCCATCCTCGACTATGCCATGTACGGCCTGACGGAACGTTCGGACTCGACTGTCAACTTCGAGATGCGGATGGACGACTTCGTCCTGTTCTCCCGCGCCAGGCACGGTGACTCCTGGTATTCAGACCTCTTCTCCGACAAGATGACCTCCGACATGTGCGAGGCCTTCAAGGACAGGTGGCTCGAGAGGTGCAAGGAGGCGGGAATAAGCGAGGCATACATAGCGATAGACGGCTCGAACAACGACTGCAGGGTGAGGGGCAGCGAACTGTGCGGGAAGGGGCATGCGAAGTCCGGGAATGACGACAGCATCGTCGCCTACATGTATGCCGTCGCAGCCGACGACGGGACGCCCCTGACGTACGAGGTGAACTACGGGGGGAAGATTGACGCCAAGGCAGTGGTGGCCATCATCTTGAGGCTCGCATCTCACGGGATTCGGTGCAGGGGGATACTCCTGGACCGAGGCTTCTGCACCCTGGAGGTCATCGAGCTGCTGGAGGACAAGGGGTATGACTGGGTGGTGATGCTGAAGGAGAACACCGATGGATACATCCGCATGTACGGGAGCCATTCCAAGGACCTCCCGTGGGATGTCCGTAGGATGGTGGCCCCGGGCCCCATATTCGGCGTGAGCGAGCTGGGAAGGCTGTTCGCGAAGTCCGACAAGCAGGCCTACATCAACTTCTACTGCCACGGGGTCAACAAGGCCAACAATGCCGGGGCGCTGGCAGACGAGGTGTTCAAGACGGTAGAGGCCGCCCGCAGGGACATAGCCTGCAACAAGGAGCCGAGCATACCCCACAAGCTGAGCAAGTACATCACCCTCGAGCGGTCCGAGAACGGGATAGTGGACTTCACCGTGGATTACGGGGCATGGCAAGGGGGCGTCGATGCGAAGGGCTACTACGCCATAGCCTCGAACCTCGACCTGGGGCCCAAGGAGACGGACAGGGTCTACAACCTCCGCGATTCGCCGGAGAAAGGGTTCGCCGCATTGAAGACGGGGTTGGGATTCTCCGCTACCAGGGTGCATTCCGACGAGGCGATACGCAGCAAGTTCTGCGTGGGCTTCGTCGCCGGCATCATACGCAACGAGTTCGTGAAGACAGCCTCACGGATCAAGTCATATCCGACGGGGGTGGCGATAGCGGACATCGGCAGGCTGAAGCTTCTGGGCGACACTGACGAGAACTACACGGCCATACACGACGAAAGCCTCAAGGCCAGGGAGTTCCTCAAGTCCTGGGGCATCGGGGATACTCATACGGACCTCGTTGCCCAGGAATTCAGCAAACGGTTGCACACCCCCGCATTCAGCACCAGGTGGGAAATAGAAGGGATAGAAGACGGTGATCTTCCTGCCGGACGGCATCCAGTGAAGGATGTCCCCCAGGAGCAGGAACAGCAACCGGGGGAGGGTGCGACAAAGCGGAAGAGGGGTCGCAAGAAAGGTCAGACCAAGAAAACGAACACAACTCAGGCGACAGCCGCCCAGCAAGGTCCAAAGAGGGGGCCGGGCAGGCCCAAGGGCAGCAAGAATAAAAGCACCATCCTCAAAGAGCAACAGGCTGCGGCCCAGCAGGCACCGCCTTCGGAAAAGTTGTCGTAGTCTTTTCATGTGAATGTAACGGTACGGCCTTGCGGCCGTAGGAAGTACTCTGGGGCGTGGAAACCTCCGGTGGGGTCGGAGTGGGAGCTTGCCCTTGAGGACTCGCCCTCCTGCGACCAACAGGATGGTTCCGACGAGGAATTTGATTATTGTGTTTATGTTCATAATGGTTAGATTGTTGTGTTGAGACTGCAAAGGTAGAGTTGCAGTGTACAGCCTATCTGCACTGCAGAACTTATTATCTTCCGGACTCCGTCGAGTAGGTGGGCGGGAGTTTCACCCGCCCCCTCTGCCGGAACCGTGCCCAACAGTCTCCCATCACACGGCTCTTCGCATTTTATTAAACTATTTGAGTGTAGAGAACAACGTTGGTTGCTCCACCTTTTCAATCTTACCTGAGTTAGGCATGAATCCTGCTTGCCAATGTACAAAAATGTCAGGGTTGCAGTAGGCTATCTCAGCCTGTTTCTCATACCCTGCTTGCTAGTTTCGCCTCAGATTCTTGTACTTCTTGGCGCACCATATAGCAAACCTTGAGTTGAGGTAGTTCATGAACTTTCTTCTGAACACCGTCACATACTGCTTTGAGTAGTACTCAATCCACCCAAGGACAACATCATTTATCGTCTGTGCTATCTACGGAAGTTCAAGATGGTAGTTCCAGAGGCATTTCCAACCCTTGATCGCTGCCCTTGCCTTCTTGATGGCCTTATCTTTCATGGCGGGCAGGAAGGCCGTGAAGACTTGATGGGTCTTGCTGTTCCTTGCCCCTCTTCCTTTGAAGGTAAGAGCCTAGCAACGATTTGTCAGTCCATTTTCCTTGTCTTGTCTTTTCAAATAACGTCTGAGCAAAAAGTTGCAATGGAGGCACTAATTATTGGCGAAAAGTTGTAAAAAATATTGAAAACTCAGGCGAAAAGTTGTAATTTTGCATTAAGAAAACGCTTGTAATATGCTGAATAGAAAGATTTTCGACCGTCTTGAAACTTGGTATCAGGGAGATAGGGCAAAAGCACCTCTTCTAGATGGTGCCCGTCAGGTGGGTAAAACCACTACAATCCGCGAGTTTGCACGCCGCCATTATAAGCACTTCGTTGAAATCAATTTCGTCAAGCGCAAGAGTGCCAAAAAAGCCTTCGACGGGGATTTGGATACCCATACCATAATCATGAATCTTTCTGCTATGGGCTATGGCCCCTTTGTCAAAGGAGAAACACTGGTTTTCTTTGATGAAATCCAGGATTGCGCAGGGGCTCGCACCGCCATTAAGTTCCTGATGGAAGATCATCAATACGACTTCATCGAATCCGGCTCCCTTCTGGGCATCAATTACAAGGGCGGCGAGGACGAAGATGAGCAGGAGAAGAAAAAAGCGCAGGAAGACGATGAGGATATCGTAGCTTCTTACCCTGTTGGGTTCGAGGAGCGGATAAACATGTATCCCCTTGACTTTGAAGAATTCCTGTGGGCGGTCGGTATTTCGCCGGAAGTGATTGATGTCCTAAAGGAATGCTTCATCAACAAGAAGGCTGTACCCGAGTTGATTCATGAGCAGATGATGAAGTATTTCCGCCAGTATCTGGTTGTTGGAGGAATGCCCGAGGCCGTACAGAAATTCGTCACGGAGGAAAATTTCCAGACAGTAGTAAAAGTTCAAAAAAGCATTATCGACAGCTATCGGGATGACATATCAAAATATGCCGGTAAGGAGAAGGTCCTTGTGAAGCGTGTCTTTGATGCCATTCCGTCCCAGCTTGCAAAGAAGGACAAGCGCTACGTTCTGGCAGACTTGGAGAAAGGTGCTTCCCGTCGAAAGTATGCGGACCCAACACAGTGGCTGATCGATGCCGGAGATGCCTACTATTCTTTCAATACCACAGAATTCAAGCTTCCTTTCAGCACAACGGAGAATCGGAAACTGTATAAACTGTTCCTGGTAGATACCGGCCTTCTTACGAACATGAGCCTTCCCAAGATGCAGTTCCAGGTCATGAACGGCGACATACATATCAACGAAGGTGCTTTGACGGAAAACTTCATCGCCGGGGAACTGGTCAAAAAAGGAATATCTCTTCACTATTATGACCGCCAAAGCAAGCATGAATTGGATTTTATCTACAAGTGGGAGACTGGGATTGCTGTGCTGGAGGTGAAATCAGGCGAGGAATTCAAAGACCATAAGTCTCTGGACGCCATCCTCCG
>CAJOLJ010000113.1 GCA_905235445.1 uncultured Bacteroidales bacterium | reverse complement strand
TGATGTCACCGTGGACAAGAAAGGCAATGTCAAGGTCCTCATGGTGGTCCAGGGAAGGATGTGGAAAGGGACGTACAAGATAACGATGAGAAACAAGGGAAATCTTGCGGACGTCATCTTCACCCAGCCTTCAGGCCCAACCCTCAGATTCTCCGGACCTGTGGTGCCACTAGTCGGGGCCAGTTACAATAAAAGGTCGAATCCCATTTAGGGAAGAGGCATTTGATTATCCAAAGGAAAAGGGGCCGGAAAGTTTTCCGGCCCCTTTTTGGGTGGCACAGCGACGGAGAGTAGCGGGGATGAAATTCCCGCGCTCCGTTTTCACCTTATTGGGAGCTTACCCTCTTTCTGTCACTTCTGCTCTCCTTTCACAAGGTAAGTCCCGTAGATTCCCTTTCCGCTGCTGTCAATTCCTTCGACAACTATCCTTATGTCTCCGTCGTAGTCCATACCGGGAATGTCCACTGTCACGCTCTTCCCGCCCTCTGCACCCAGGACAGGGTTCCAAAGGAGGGTCCTGCCAAGACGGGGGATTATCCCGGGGGTGGCCCCGGCGAAGGACAGGGAAAGTGGGATGGAGGTCCCCCGCTGTAGGAAATTATCCTTGTCCTGTTCCCGAGGGCGGCGCTTGCCATGTTCCCCTTGTAGGTCACGAAATCGGCCACGCCCTCATATACGATCCTTCCGCAGGAATATCTCCAGGGGTAGATGTCGATTCTTTTGACAAGCAGGGGGTCCATGTTGTAGATGACATCATGGTCCGATACCGGAACCCCGTCCAGGAGGATCAGGGAAGGACCTTCGGAATAGTATGTGGCCCCTCTGTCGGACTTCTGGTTCCTCACTTCCAGCCTCTGCCTTCCGTCCTTTGCCTTGCGGGCCCTTATTTCGGTGACGAACTCGATGAGGACTTCCTGCATCGTGGGGAAGCGGGTGTAGTCATCCAGGATGTACCGCTTGAGCGGGTTTCCCAGGAAAGTGAGCTGTCTGTGGGGAAGGAGACCGTGGAGGGTGTCTGCATCGAAGACGCTCCCTATCTGCATGCTGAAACCCACCTCAGAGAGGGTCCCTGCCATCTTCCTCGAGAGGACAAGAGGCTCGATTGTCCCGTCCTCCAGGTCAAGGAAAGGGCTTTGCAGGGTAACGTTGAACCCGTTCCTGGCCGGGGAGGTCTCTTTGGAATCCTCGGTGTAGATGTCACTTCCGAGAGTGAACACAAGGTCCTTGCTGCCGTAGATGTTGCAAGTGTAGAATGTGGCTTTGCTGTCAATGACTTTCCCGCTGTAGATATCGGAAGTGCCGCCGGGGCATGAGAGGAAAAGCTCCTCCCAGGAGGAGGTCTTGAGGGGCTCCCCGTCCGGCCCAAGGAGGTTGACCCGGATAATCTCCCCGTCATACTCGGGGATGAAGTTCTCGGGGATAGGCCCTGCGGAAGGGGTGATCCCCTCCAGGATGGTCCCGAGACTCCCCCTGTCGTAGGTGGGAAGGCCCTCTTCCTTGAACATCGTGACGCTGAGGGATGCGTCCGAGGAAGTGGTTATGGATATTTTGCCGTCCCCCTCCTGGCTTATCTGCAGCCCGTCCGTGTTCCCGGGAAATGCGGGAGCGGGAACGCTTCCGTCCCCGTCAATGACGGTGACCCCGTCCTTGACCCTGTCCGTGGAGAGGGTGTTGTACACGGAGATGGTCCTTCCCGCGGAAAGAATGGCTTCGGGGGAGTTGCGTTCCTTCTCGAGTGAAGTGTAGGCGCAGATGCGGTAGTTCCCGGTGGGAAGGTCACGGGGAAGGGTGAGGGTGGCGGCACCCCTGCCCCCGGAAAGTGCGGCCTTGCCGTGGATCTTGCTGCCTTCAGAGGATAGGACCTCGATGTATGCCACGGCGCTCATCCCGGAGAGTGTCCTTCCCCCGGGGGAATCGAGGTCCATGCACCAAAGCGAGACCATTACGTTCTCCCCTGCGGCATAGTATGTCCTGTCAACTGAGATGAATGTCCTTTCGTCCACTGCATGGGCCGGGGTCCCGAAAAGGCATAGTGAGAGGAGGGTGGCCACAGGAAGGGTGGCTATATGTGATTTGATAGAAGTTTTCATGGGAAGAGAATTAATCGAAAACCGGATTCCAATCCTCGGGCTTGAGGGGGGTTCCCCCGAATGTCATGCAATTCAGGCACCAGGCCGGGATCCATGTGTGATAGAGGTACTGCCCGCTCATTTCACTGAACTTTGCCTCGTAGGGCCTGAGGTTGGTAGCGTACATGACTGGCCAGGACTCGGGGTCCGCGCATTTCTCGGCATCGTCTACCGTCCCCTCATCCATCTTGGTGTAAAGGCTGTTAGGGGTCCTGTAGAAACTCAGCTTGTAGCTGTTCACATATCTGGTGAGGGTGCTTTCCACGGAGGCTCCGATGTTCCCGAGAACCATGACTGAAGGGTCACCTACCTTGGTTATGTTCCCCCTGACTGAGCTCGGGATTGGACTGAAGAGGTCTCCGGTGACCTGGGAGACGTCATCCAGGCTCTTCCAGTAACGGTAAGTGTCCGGGGGGATGCTCCTCACTCTGACGCTCACCTTGTAAATGTCGGAAATCTTCCTCTCGTCTTCATTGATGTATATGATGGGGTAATTGACAATCTTGTTTTCGGACATGTACTCCGTGCTGATGTTCCTGACGATGGGACCGTTGTGTCCATAGCATATATATTCCGGGTTGTCCCATCCTTCCATCTCCACGACATTGTTCACCTCGTCATACCAGGAATCCGTATAAACCAGGGAGAAATGCCTCCATGTCTCCACGTAGGTGACATTGTAGTAGCGGTCGGAATCGGCATCTGCATGGAAGGAGACGGCCACGTACATGGTCTTTTCCTGGCTGCCTTTCGGGGGCTTATGATAGGATATTGAGTCTATGACCGGAGGGAGGGTGGCCTCCATAAGCGGGGTCACATATTCGCCCTGGGCACTGCCGGAGAGGACTTTGAGTCGTACCCTGTACTTGCCCCTCGGGGAAAGGTCCCTGGAATCGAGCATCGCCATATTCCCACTGCCGTAACCGAATCCGAGCCTGTCGGAATAACGCGGGTAAGAACTTTCAATTGACCTTAGGACGATGTTGCCATCCTCATCCTCGACCTGTGCATCGACACCTTGTACAGGCTCCGAATTCCTGGAGAATCCGTTCATCAGAGACATGGTGAAGGTGCTTATGTCCCCTATTGCCAGTTCCCCCTCTACGATAAGAACGGGGTCGGTCTCATTGAGGTCCGCTTCATAGGGATAGATGCAGGAGTGCACAGTGGACAGGAGAGTCAGAAGGAGCAGTGCCGAAGCCCATCTTCCCGAAACGGCTATGTGTTTTGAAAAAGAGGCTTTCATATCTAGAAGACGAGATTCAGGTTAATGTAAGGGATGGGATATGCGAATACGGAAATCTTGTAACCTTCCGGTACGCCGGTGGAGGAGAAGGAGTCGATGGTATAGTATACCGAGTATGCGTTCTTTCTCGCTGTCACATTGTATACGCCGAAGGTGAAGGACATGTGGGCAAGTTGCCTGAGGTAGTGCCCGGGCTCCACGTTCATCGCCAGGTCCAGCCTGAAGTAATCCTCGATCCTGTGGGAGTTCCTGTCCGAGTAGGCTATCCTTCTCATTCCTCCGTACCAGTAGGTCCCGATGGGAACCGTAATGGGCCTTCCGGTTGCGTATTCCACATTCATGGAGGCTGAGTAGCGGTGGGTGAACTTGTAGTTGGCGGCGACCTTCAGGGAGTGCGGCTTGTCGTGGGGGGCATTGTACCAGTTGCCTCCGTTGATGGGGAACTGGCTTATTTCACGGGTGTCCCTGAGCAGGGCCCTGGAATATGTGTACGATACCCAGCCGTTCAACTTCCCGACGGTCTTTTTTGCCATGAGTTCCACCCCGAAGGACTGTCCGAGGATCGGGATTAGCTCGTCCGATAGCTGTTCGTTCATTATGAGAGTGGCGCCGGACTTATAGTCAAGGGCGTTTCGGTACCTCTTGAAGTAGGCTTCCAGGGACAGGTCCACATTGGGCATCGGGCTGTAGTAGACCCCTCCTGCCACCTGGTAGCCGTCCTGGGGACGGATGTCGGGGGAGGAGAGATGCCAGCTGTCCATCGGGGAAATCGTGGAAGTGTTGGTGATGAGGTGGATGTTCTGGCGCAGCGTATTGAAGCCGGCTTTGAAGGTGAGGTCATCCCTGAAGGAGTATTTCCCGGAGAACCTAAGCTCGGGTGCGTGGTAGAACTTCCCGCCTGCTATCCCCTCGTCCTTGAACCTGTAGAACATTCCGTACCGCAGTCCGAAATCGAGGGATAGCCTTTCCCCGATGTCCCAGGTGTCGTTAACGAACACCGAACCCTCAATGGCCCCCTGGGAGGGGAGTGCCTTCTCCCTGATTCCAGACATGGCGCCGTAGGGAACCATGGTCCCCGGCAGCAGGGAATAGTGGTTGGCATCGAAGCCGGCCACGAGGGTATTGTGAAGGGAAAACTGATGCTTGAACTGGAGCTTGCCCCAGGTCTGCCCGATGAAGGCCTTATAGGTGTATGCCCCGAAGTCGTAGTCCATGTCGGAGTTCACGACATTGTCATATTCGCTTCGACCGGCGGAGACCTCCATCGTGGTCAGGTCCCCTATGAGCTGGCGGAAACGGGCCGAGTACCCGAGGTTGCTGTACTTGAAATCAGTATTCGAGGAGAAAGAGAACTTATCCCTGGAATAGTAGCCGTAAACGGAGAGGGTGCTTCGGGTGGAGAACTTGTGGGTGACGGAAGCGTTCAGGTCCTGGAATGAAGTCTTCCCCCCGTGGTAGCTGCTATCCTCGGGAAGCAGGCCCAGGATCCAGTTGGAGTAGGTGGTCCTTCCTCCGAGGATGAAGGTGGTCTTGTCCTTCACGATGGGGCCTTCGAGTTCCAGGCGGCTGGTAAGGAGCCCGAGTCCGAGGGACCCGGTGACCTTCTTGGAGTTGCCGTCCCTGGTCCGTATGTCCAGCACCGAGGATATCCTGCCTCCGTACTGGGCGGGGATGGAACTCTTGTACAGGTCGGCCCCGCTTATGACCTCCGAGTTGAAGGCGGAGAAGATGCCGAAGATGTGGTTGGGATTGAAGATGACCCCGTCATTGAGCAGTATGAGGTTCTGGTCCACTGAACCACCCCTGACATTGAACCCGGAAGAGGCTTCTCCCACGCTCTGCACTCCCGGAAGGGCGAGCACAGCCTTTATGAGGTCGCTTTCACCGAAGGCGGCAGGGATCTTCTTGATCCTGTCGAACTGGATTTTCTCAAGTCCCATCTTGGCGGAGCGGTGATACGCGATGGCCTCGGCGGAGACGGAGGCCTCCTTGATGGTGGTCACTTTCTCCTTCATGTTGACTTCCAGGGTCCCGGTGTTGTACACTATGACTTCGAGGTCCATGTCCTCCATCGGGAATCCCGAGAAGGAGAGGGTGTTCCCTCCGGTGGGGAGGGTGAGCCTCCATGCCCCGTAGTTGTCGGTTATGCTGTAGGAGCCGGTCTTCTTGTCGATGACGGATATCCCGGGAACGGCCTCACCGGAGGCTACGTCCCTGACATGGCCGTTTATGGTCACCTTGGATGCGGTCGAGCGGTGGTGCTCGTCACCGATCTCGTATACTTTGTTCAGGTACAGGGCTTCTTCAGTGCGGACCGCTACCTGTTGGTCGCTTTGCCTGCTTTCTTTCTGGAAGTAGGCGAGGGGAAGGTCAGCCTTGATGGTGTTCCCTTTCATGAGGTAGGTCCTCTCGCCATGCTTTGTGATGACATACCCTCCGCCGGAGAGTTTCTCGTAGGCGACCCCGACCCATTTGCCCAGGGGCTCCATTACGGTGTACACGCTTTCGTCCCCGGCGGGGACCGCTATGAAGATTTCCTTCCCGGAAACCATTCTCATGACTTTCACCAGGGAATCCGCCTCCACCATCCTCACTTTGAGGGTGTCCTGGAGGGTGAGGGTGTCCTGTGCAAGGAGGTGGGCGCAGGGAGCGAGGCCAAGAAGGAGGCCTGCGGACAGTGCGGTTGAAATGATTCTTTTTCTCATGGCTCTACTCTCCTAGGAATTTCATCGCCTCGGCAACCCACCTCTCGAGGGACAACTTCTCGTAGGACCTCATATGGCGGCGCACTTCCGCCCGGCGGTCCTTGTGGAGACGCAGGAAGGCGTTTTTGTTGCGGATTCGGTGCATCTGCCCGTCAGGGGTCAAGACGAAGACTTTGCGGGAATATTCGAAATAGGTCGTCAGGGAGGGGTTGAAGGGCTTGGTATAGGGACCGAGGAATTCGGCCCGGACATTCGCTTCCTGCTTGGAGATCCTGTCGACCCTGCCCAGGAGCATCTCGTCCCCGTTTCGGTACAGGAGTTCGAAGAACCCTTCCGGGGCATTGGGATAGCCCCAGTCATGAAGGTTCAGCCACTTCCGGGTCCCCCTGGTAAAGTACTGTACCCCTTCCCTGGGGGGAGTCATGCTGAAGAAGATGTTCCCGTTCTTGAGCAGGACGTCCTGGCTGTGGGCGTTGATGTCGAGCAGGATGTCTTTGTATAGCTTGCCCTCGTACATGATCTCCCCTTCCATGAACCCGTCGATGTCCCAGGTGTAGGCACCGTTGTAAGGATATTCGTAGCCCATCGAAACGCGGCAACGGAATAGGGGAAGGTACATGTCGGACTTGTCTTTGTACCTGGAATAGAGTGTCTCGCTGTCCTGGGCGCGGAGCCTATCGGGAGCAAGGAGGCTCGATAGGGCCAGGATGAGCAGGACCGCGGAGAGGACCGGGAAGTTTTTCCTTGGGGCCGTAGGTGAAATCATGTTCATGCTAGGTGTATGTGTGTCTTGTGTTCCCGGCCTTAGGCCGGGGTACATGAATGGCAGGATGCAAAGTTAGCATATCTTTGTGGATTCGCTGCCGTCCATATTGTAGAAATGCCTTCAGTTTCCATTCCTTGCATCATATTTGAGGAATATTGACTTTTTTTTGATAGCATACCCCCAAAAAAAGCCATCTTCGGGATTGAAGATGGCCTTTCGGGATGTGAAAAGGAGTCTCTAGCGATACTCGATATCCATGTGGTAGTCCCAGTGTGGGAAGTAGATGTTCCCTCCTTTCCACTCCAGTTCCCCTCTCTGGAAATCCACGGTCTCGCTTCTGGGATAAGTTTTAGCGGGGTCCAGGGGGCAGCCCCAGTCCTCGTTCACGACCATTCTCCAGGAGTCGATCCCGGAAGCGAAGAAGTACTTGGACTCGGGATACTTCGCAAGATAGTCGCCCTCGGCATAGGGCGGGATGCCGAAGGACTGGTCCACAGGGACCCAGCCCACCCCCTCGAAATACGCCTCCGCCCAGTCGTGCAGGTTCCATCCTCCCGGGTGCATCATGAACCCGCTCTGGAAATGCGTCGGAATCCCTTTGTAGCGGCACATGGTGCAAAAAAGCAGAGTGACCATGCCGCAGTCCCCGTGACTGTTATCCAGCACGTATTCGGGGATGTTCCCTACCGTGGAGTACTCCCTGGCGCTGGCCCAGGGGAAGTTCCGGTCAATGTAGGTGAAAATGGCCTTTGCCTGGAGGAAGGGATTGTCGATGCCGGAGGTGATCTCATCGGTGAGGGTCCTGATGCGCTCAGAGAAGACGATGTGCGGTGGCCTCTCGGAGGTGAACTCCCGGTACAGGTCGGTTGTTCTGTCATATGGGAGCACCCTGTTTTCAAGGTCCCTTTCGTACTGACCATAAACGGTATAGATGAACTCCTCATGGAAACTCATCTCCCCGCCAGTGGAGGGGACCTCCATGTACAGGGTGGAGTGCTTGAAGGAGGGGTCGGAGAAATGGACCTTCGAAAGGTCGGAGGGGGTGGCACTGAGAAGTTCCTTCCCCTTGTCGTCCTGGGACCAGGCACCGAGGAAAGTAACGTCCTTCTGGCGCGTCACGTCCCTCCTTGGGAACGGAAGCCAGACTCTTACCGTCTCACCCTTCGGGACCACGTTGCCATCCAGTGTGACACTGTAATGTACTTTCATCCTCTTGGGGGCGCAAATGCCGGGGGAGGAAGACAGGATCTCGGGCAGGTGTTCCCGGTCCACCTTCTCGTACTTTTCCAGGGAGTTCCCGGAGAGGGATACCTGGGAGGAGTCGTCCTTGCCTCCCTCCAGGGAATCCTTTATGGCCTTGCAGCGGGGATCGATTCGGAAAAGATTCGGGGCTGCGTTCCTGAAATAGTACACTTTCCCGCCCAGGGTCATGTTCTCCAGGCGACCGTCCGAGCTCCACTCGTCTATCTGCTCCTCGCTTACGTCGGGGATGTACTTCCTTATGTAGGCTGTGACATCGGCCCTGGTCCTGCAGAAATCCACCCCGAGGCGGTAGCGGAGGTCCCCTTCCCAGCTATAGCCCTTCCCGGGGCCCTGGGCGCAGCATGTCAGTCCCAAAGCGGCGACGACAGTGGCCGCCAGCATTCTCAGTGCAGTGGCAAAAGATCTCATTATCAGAGTTTGATGAGTCCCAGGCCGGGACGGTCCGGGAGGGTTATCTTTCCGTCCACGACAGTCATTCCCTCGAAGCGGTCGTTGGATATGAGGAGGTTTCCGTCCAGGTCCGCGAAGTCGCACAGGGGGGACAGATGGGCTGCTGCGGTAGTGGCGCAGGATGTCTCCGTCATGCAACCCAGCATTACCCTCATGCCTTCGGCCCTGGCGTAGGTCGCCATCTTCATGGCCTCCCTCATGCCGGTGCATTTCATGAGCTTGATGTTTATCCCGTCATAGGCACCCTTGATGGCGGGGATGTCACTGAGCCTCTGGATGGCCTCGTCGGCGTAGATGGGAAGGGGACTTCTCTCCCGGATCCATGCCACGTCGTCAATCATCTCCTTGGGCATCGGCTGCTCCACCATGACGATTCCCATTTCCTTGAGCCAGCAGATTTCGTCTAGGGCCTTGTATTTGTCAGTCCAGCCCTGGTTGGCATCCACCGCAAGGGGCAGGTCGGTCACTTCCCTGATGGTCCGGATCATCTCCTCGTCATTCTCGAGTCCCACCTTGACTTTCAGGATCTTGAACTTGTCTGCGCACTCCCTGGTCTTCTCCCTCACTACGTCCGCGGTGTCGATGCCGATGGTGAAAGTGGTGTTGGGACACTTGTCAGGGTTCAGGCCCCAAAGGCGGAACCAAGGCACTCCCAGAAGCTTGCCCACTAGGTCGTGCAGGGCTATGTCAATGGCAGCCTTGGCTGCACCGTCCCCGGGGGACAGGGAATCCACGTACTCCAGGATATCCTCCATCTGGAAGGGGTCCTTGAAGCGGGAGAGGTCGACTTTGTTGAGGAAAGCGGTGACGCTTTCCACGCTCTGTCCAAGGTAAGGGGGCATCGAGGCCTCGCCGTATCCCACGAATCCGTCATATTCTATCTGCAGCTGTACGTCCGGGGTGGTGGTCCTGGAATAGGAGGCCACGGTGAATACGTGCTGGAGTTTCAGTTCATAGGGGAAAAAGGTCATTTTCATCCTGGCCTCGCCACCGACTTTGTATGGCTTTGGCGTCGATGTAGAAGGGGTGCATGCTCCCGTCCCCAGGAGGGCCGTACCGACCGTGGCGGCAGCTGTAGTTTTAAGGAAATCTCTTCTTTTCATGACGTGTGTGCTGGATAAGAAGTTGTCTGCTATATGTTTAAAGGGAGAAGGGCCTATGGGGCAGCCTCTTTATTACACAAATATAATTTATTTGACTTTCTTTGACAATGTT
>CAJOLJ010000112.1 GCA_905235445.1 uncultured Bacteroidales bacterium | reverse complement strand
AGGAATCAGCAGCGAACTTCGCACCTCGGTCGAGGCCGTATTCCAGAATACCATGCTTGTCCTCGCCACGCTGCTTGGAGAAAGTGCCGATGTCGAAAGTCATACTTCCAACGGACGAATTGACCTTCTCATCCAGAACAGGAACTATGTCTACGTCATAGAGATGAAAAGGGACAAGAATCCCGATGATGCCTTGGACCAGATTGACGACAAAGGTTACGTCTGGCCGTACCAAGTCGGCAGGCGCAAGGTCATAAAGGTGGGGGCTTCGTTCTCTTCCACGGACAAGACCTTGGTAAGCTGGACAATTGGCTGAGATTCCTCAGGCAAGCGGTTTTGCATGGCTGGAATATGAAAAGGAGGCGGGAGACGGGCCTCCTTTTTCATATTATGGCTAGACATATACGACCTTAATTGTTAAATTTGTCCCTGCTTCAATAATTCCAAGCACCGATGGATATAATCCAAGCCATAGAAATCTTCGCTTTCGTAACGGGAGTGGCCTACGTCATCCTGGAGATCCTCCAGAAGAATGCCATGTGGGTCGTGGGCATCCTGACAGGTGTTGCCTGCAGCTATTCTTTCGGGGTCCAGCACCTCTGGGCTTCCATGGGACTGAACATCTACTACGTTGTCGTTTCGGTATGGGGACTGTATGAGTGGAGCAAGGATGCGGCAAGGGTGAATGCGCCCTCGCCGAGCGGGAACAGTGAAGGCGACACTCCAGCATCTTCTTCTTCCACAATACACCTTCGTCACCTGGACCGCAGGACTGCCCTTCTGAGCGGGATCATTTTCATCTTGGGCACGACCGCCCTTTACTTCATTCTCAAGGCGATGGGTGACCCCTCAACCTTGCTGGATTCCGTGGTGACGGTACTCAGTGCCATAGGCACATGGTGGCTTGCCAAGTCCTATCCTTCCCAGTGGATAATATGGATCGTGGCGGACGTGCTCTCTTCCCTTATGTGCTTCCTCTCCGGGATGCACTGGATGGGAGTCCTGTACCTGCTTTACTTCGCAAGTGCCATCTACGGATACTGTCATTGGATAAGAAGGGGAAAGTGGGTGGAGTGACACATCCTTATGTGAAAGAAAACACGATAATGACATACAACATTCAAGCATTGACACCATAACTCTCTCAGCTATGACCCCTTCACTTCCCAAAAGACAGTCCATCCTTTCCCTGGCGGTACTCTTCGTCCTTTTCCTGTTCCCTTTTCCTGCCCTCTCCCAGGAAATCGTCTATACCGATGCCGCACAGTTCCCTGTGTACGGGAAGGCCACACAGAACACATCCTATCGCTACGGAAGGCTCCCCGCCTCCTATAAGGACATATCCCGTCCCGCCCTTTGGGAACTGGGCGAGAACAGTGCAGGCCTTTTTGTCCGCTTCAGGACCGATGCACCCTCAGTGCATGTGAAGTTCACTTCCACTCCCGGTGCAGGAATGCCCCATATGACCGATGTGGGTGACAACGGAGTTGACCTGTATGCCAACATCGAAGGCAGGTGGAAGTTCGTCGGAAGCGGCTTCACCTGGAGCAGAGGAAAGAGGAAAGAGAGTATGGTGGTAGGCAACATGGAGCCTGTCATGAGGGAGTACATGATGTACCTGTCACTGTATGACGGGGTGGATTCACTGAAGATAGGGGTGCCCGATGGATACAGGCTCCATCAGCCTTCCCTGGGGAGTCCCTCAACCTCGCATCCCATCGTCATGTACGGGACCAGCATCCTGCAGGGAGGCTGCGCATCCCGTCCCGGGATGGCGCACACGGCCATAATTTCAAGGCAGCTTGACCGTGAAGTCATAAACCTCGGCTTCAGCGGCAACGCCCGCCTGGACATGGAGATCGCCCGCCTCATCGCGGAAGTGGAAGATCCCGGTGCAGTGGTCCTTGACTATGTCCCCAACAGTGGGCCGGAGCTTATCCGCCAGAAAGCCGAGGAGTTCTATTACATAATAAGGAAAGCCCATCCAGGTGTGCCTGTCATCTTTGTAGAGGACCCCATTTTCCCGCACAGCATAGTGGACCTGAAGATGAAAGAAGAGGTGGCAAGCAAGAATGCGGCCCAGAAGGAAGTGTTCGCATCCCTCAAGAAGAAAGGGGAGAAGAACATCTACTATGTCCCCGCAGAGGGTATGATAGGAGATGACGGGGATGCCACCGTAGACGGCATCCATCTGACGGACCTCGGTATGATGAGATACGTGGACCATATCATGCCCACTCTCAGAAAAGCCCTCCGCAAGGCGCGCACTCTCTAAAAGCCCTGTGCCCAGAGTACAACTAAATGCAAATTGAGGTATCTTTGCACCCTCAAGGCAAACAACAGGAAACAAGTATGATTCTCATAGCGGAAAGCGGTGCCACCAAGACAGACTGGTGCGCAGTGACGCAGGACGGGGGGACGGTGAATGTCAAGACCGCCGGAATGAACCTCGCAGTGATGCCTCCCGAGGAGGTGAAAAAGATAATCCTGGAGGCGGTTGCCTCCTTCGGCGAGGCCGACCCGTCCTTCGGGTCGGGTGAAAGTGTATCTGAGATACATTATTACGCGGCTGGCCTCATCGCCGCCCCGGGAGAGAGGGTTCCCGCCAGTGCCCTGAACCTTGATGCGGTCCTAAGGGACATCTTCCCCGCCGCAGTGGAGATTGAATACGCCTCCGACCTCCTGGATGCCGCCAGGGCGGTCTGCGGTCATGAAAGGGGCATCGCCGCGATTCTTGGGACAGGGTCCAACAGCTGTTTCTATGACGGGGTGAACATCGTGAAGAACGTGCGTTCCGCAGGGTTCATCCTCGGGGACGAGGGAGGTGGCGCCTGCCTCGGGAAACTCTTCATGGCCGACTTCCTGAAGGGATTGGTCCCAGGGGACATTGCCGAGGAGTTCGGCAGGGATTTCAAGGTGGACTACATGACCGTGGTGGCCAACGTCTACAGGAGCGCAGCTCCCTCGAAGTACCTGGGAAGTTTTGCGCCGTGGATCCTGGGGAGGTATCACAGGAGCGAATACATCAGGAACCTTGTCGAGGGAAACTTCCGCTCATTCATGGAAAGGTGCCTCAACCAGTATGACATCAAGAACTATCCCGTAGGTGTGGTTGGCGGGTTCGGCTACGCCAACCGGGAAATCCTCATGAAGGTCGGCTCCCAGTACGGCATACGTTTCTCCACCGTCATCCCCGCTCCGATAGAGGGCCTGGTGAAGTATCACACTTCAAAATAGGGGGTGCACAGCTTGCTTGACAATTCAAACGGACGTAGCGAAATGATAAGAAGGACAACCGAGCAGGACTCCAATTACGACAATCTGGAAAAAATGTCAACCTTGGAAATCCTGACCGCAATAAATACGGAGGACAGGACAGTCCCGGTGGCCGTTGCCGCCGCGATTCCCCAGATCGAGAAAC
Source organism: uncultured Bacteroidales bacterium (assembly GCA_905235445.1). Taxonomy (GTDB): domain Bacteria; phylum Bacteroidota; class Bacteroidia; order Bacteroidales; family UBA932; genus Cryptobacteroides. The sequence goes on along the minus strand of CAJOLJ010000112.1, from coordinate 13,297 downwards.
TTGTTGACGGGATTGTGGAGAGAGTGGCCAGGGGAGGACGTGTCTTCTACCTTGGCGCCGGCACATCAGGGCGCCTCGGGATAGTGGACGCCAGCGAGATCCCGCCCACCTACGGGGTCCATGACGTATTCATAGGCCTCATCGCCGGAGGCGACAGGGCCATCCGCAGTGCCGTAGAGGCTGCCGAGGACAACCCCCAGGGTGCATGGGCGGACATGCAGCCATATGCTCCCACCGTAGACGATACCGTCATCGGCATCGCAGCATCCGGTACCACGCCGTACGTTGTGGGGGCCCTCAGGACAGCCCGTGAGAAAGGACTCCTTACAGGCTGCATCACCTGCAACCATGACTCCCCTGTAGCGGGGGAGGCCCAGGTACCCATCGAGGTCATCGTGGGACCGGAGTTCGTCACGGGAAGCACCAGGATGAAGGCCGGCACCGCCCAGAAACTTGTCCTCAACATGATATCCACCTCCGTCATGGTCCGCCTCGGGCATGTCCATGGAAGCAAGATGGTGGATATGCAGCTCACCAACCACAAGCTCGTGGACCGCGGGACCAGGATGATCATGGATGAGACGGGGATCGAGGACTATGACCTCGCAAGGAAGCTCCTCCTGGAGTGGGGCCAGGTGAGGAAGGCTGTCGAGCATTACAAAGGCTCCCAGGGGCAATAGCTCAACCCACACATAGGGGCCTCCCTGAGTGTGAGGCTCCCACACAACAATCAAAGATCACTGAACAAGGGATGATGAAGGAAAACTATCCCTCAAAACTTCTGGAGGAGGCGGTGGACGCCATAAGTTCCCTTCCCGGGGTAGGGAAGAGGACCGCTCTTCGCCTTGCCCTGCATCTTCTGAGGCAGCCTTCCGAGAAAGTGCACGCCTTCACCGGCGCCATAGACCGCCTGAGGGACGAGGTGCATTACTGCAGCACATGCAGGATGGTATCCGACACCCTGGAGTGCGCCATCTGCTCAGACCCCAGCCGGGACAGGGGAAAGATCTGCGTGGTGGAGAACGTCAGGGATGTCATGAGCATAGAGGCGACAGGACAGTATCACGGTCTTTATCATGTCCTCGGGGGAATAATCTCCCCGATAGCGGGGGTGGGACCCTCGGACCTGACGATTGGGGACCTTGTGAAAAGGGTGGCATCGTTTAGGGAGAGTGCAGTTGAAGGTGATGACGACAGCGACCTGGAAGTCATTTTCGCCCTAAGCGGGGATACCGAGGGAGAAACCACGGCATTCTATATCTACAGGCAACTTCTTCCTTACAAAGTGAAAACCTCGGCCCTTGCCAGGGGCCTGGGGTTCGGGGACGACCTTGAGTATGCCGACGAGGTCACGCTAGGCCGTTCAATAATCAACCGCCAGGTTTTCAGTCCTCAGTAAAAAAGGGGTCCATGCTGCAAGTAATCCTCACCTCCCTCATTCTTGCCATATCCATGTGCGCAGACTGCTTTGCGGTCTGTGCGGCTTCTTCAGTGACACTTAGAAGAAAACGTTTCGGGGACATCTTCCCGATGGCCCTCTCCTTCGGCTTCGTCCAGGCGGGACTCTTTCTCGGGGGATACCTTTTCGGGAACCTCTTTGTAGGGTTCATCGAGAAGGCCGCACACCTACTCGGGTTCGCCCTTCTGCTGTATGTGGGTGGAAGCATGCTATGGGAGTCCATACGAAGCATTGTGAGAAAAGAGAGCGGGGAGGAGGAAAAGCATTTGAATCTTACCGGGTTCAAGAACATTGTACTGGGTGCTGTCGCCACCAGCATGGATGCCCTCGCGGTAGGGGTGTCTCTTTCTATGGATGCTAGGCCGATATTCAATGTGGTTTCCGATACGGTCGCAATCTTCGCCGTTACGATGCTCTCTGTATATCTCGGTGTACTTGGCGGTTCCAAGGCTGGGGAGAAATACGGCAGGACTGCTGAGATTGTCGGAGGCACGGTCCTTATAGCAATAGGTGTGGCGATACTGCTGGGAGTCATCTAGATAGTTTGTCCTGCTATGTGCTGAAGCATGAAACAAGCCCCGGAACCACTTGTACGGCCCCGAGGCTTTAATATTTTCAGTCTCTTCGAAAAGAACATTACTGAAGTGAAGAGGGGAGAGGTGCTTCTTCCGTTCCCCTGTCAATGCGAAGAAATGACCTTATGGCAGCGGAGTGCCTGGAGGCGTCACCTTTCACTTTATCGACCGATGCTCCCGATATCCCGTCAATTCCCTTTATCCTGTTCTCGAACTTTGCAATTCCGATATAGGCTTTCTGCAGCCTACCTTCAGAGGAGCAGTACAGGGCGGCTCCAAGCAATATGAGCACAAGAAGCAGGATGGTCCCGAGGCAACCGCTTCCTCTTCTTTTCCTGTGCCCGGACTTTGTTCCCATGGGATTACGCTTCTTTACCTGGAGGAAGAGGTGCTGACGCCCCTAACCTGCAGTTTGATTGGAAGAAGCCTCTTCACGCTCTCATCTATCCGGGACTCGGGAATGTCACCGTTCTGGACGGCTGCGACAACGGCGTCATAGGCCTCGGTGAAATTCTCCGGGGAGAGGATCAGGTCAGCCCCGGCCTTGATGGCGGCTATGGCGGCCTCGCCGGAAGTGTAGCGGTCGGTGATGGCCGACATCTCCATGGCGTCGGTAATGACTATGCCCTTGAATCCAAGTTCAGTGCGGAGCTTTTCGGTTATCATTGTGGAAGACAGGCTCGAAGGTGTCCCGTTGCCTGTCACCTCCGGGGCGGAGATGTGTCCCACCATTATGAAAGTTGCCCCGTACATGATTCCGGCCTGGAAAGGAAGTACTTCACAGGTAAGAAGCTCGTTCCAGGTCTTGTAGGTCTCGGCGTAACCCAGGTGACTGTCGCCCGATGTGTCCCCGTGTCCTGGAAAATGCTTCAGGCATCCATAGACGCCTTCCTGCAGGAGCCCTTGATTGAAGGCGATCGCCATGCTGGCCCCAAGTTCGGGATCCCCCGTGAAAGCCCTGTCTCCCATCACCCTGTTGGAGGGGTTGCTGTTCAGGTCGGCAACGGGGGCCAGGTCCAGGTCTATGCCGTATTTGTGGAGATACTTGCCTATGGCGCTTCCGCAGTTAAGGGCATTTACGTGGTCACCGGTATTCCCCACAGCTTCGATGCTCTCATAGGATGCTACGGCGAAGGAGGGGTTGCCCGCTATCCTTGCCACTGAGCCTCCTTCCTCGTCCACCATGATGAAGGGTGCCCCCCTCATCCCCTTGAGGGCGGTAACGAAGGAGGTGAGCTGGCTTGGGGACTGGATGTTGTTGCTGTACAGGATGAACCCACCGACGGAGTAGTCCTCATTGACGGCGGTCATATTGTCGGTTACCGATGTGATGCCTTTGGAGAGGTTGTCATTGTAGCCCTTGAGGGTGTAGTCGCTGTCCAGGACCTCGGGCCTCACGACAAAGAGCTGCCCGACTTTCTGGCGGAGCGTAAGCTCGCTTACCATCTGGTCGATGGAGGACTCCCTCTTTTTCGAACCCGTGGAGCATGAGCATGTCAAAAGAAGCCCTAGGCACAGGACCAGGGGTAGGGTGAAAGAGGGCTTTCGTAGTTCAAGAGTATGCATTCCCGAATATTCTTTCAAATAATATGACTTGAAGGGGAAGAAAGTGGCCTCAAGGGAGGTGGGGGACCATTTCCCACCGCATTCGCGGAATATCCGCCCCCAAGGTTCATGAAGAAAGAGCCTCCGCGGTGGGCCTTTCTTTTTTCCTTCAATCTTTCTGCAAAGATAGTCCAAGTTTTCAGAAAAATAGGTATCTTTGCGATGAAACTGCCCATGTAAGTGTGCATTGGTGCTTGCCCCCGGGGCTAGAGGTGCCCCGGGCTGCAAAATGAACTTAGCAAAACTTAATTATCTCCGCATATGAAAACGCTTAGAAGCATTCTTTTGGCAACTTCCATGCTTGTGATGTTTGCCGCTTGTAGCAAGGAAACTGTACTCCCCGAAGTTCCCGAGGAGCCCCAGCAGGAAGAGCAGGTGACGGTTCCCGAGGCTGTTGACATACTGACCAAATCCCTCTCCAAGGAAGACTTCGAGGGTTTAGGGTAGGGGTTTTCGTGAAGCAGGGCGATACTGACGGCACGTTGTATTTAGAGATCACGAAGGATGGAGATTCCCTTGTCAAGGGTGAGGTCGGACTCGTGATAACAGAAGATGGCCGGAAACTCTATCTTGACCTGATGATTATGGACGCTCTCCCTGTCAAGGGCACAGTGGACGTCGTACCTTTCACTGCCGCCTACTTGCAGGCGAAGTCTTCGGTATTCAGCATGGACATCTGCTACCTGTTCCTCAGGAAAGCCAATGCGAACGTCGACATCACGGTGGCAAACCTCTACACGCTCTCTTTCGAGGTGGTCAAGGATCCCGAGACCTGCCGCAACAGCATCGTCCCCTATCTCATTTCCATCTACGACAGCAGCACGAAGGTTTCCGTGCTTGAACTCTTCGAAATGTTCTCCTCCCTGTGATAGATAACCTACACAGAATAGACTTCTTGACACTGGTCCTTGCCCTTTTCGGGGCAGGGACTTTCCTCATGGGATGCACAGATGACACCTGGAGCGTGAACCCGGATGATTCCACCACTGTCCCCTATGAGATTCTCGGGTCCTATAGCTACAATCCAGGAGAGTTCGCCGAATATGCCTACGGCAATCCGGACCCCGTTTTCCCTTCCATCGCCCAGGATCTCTTCAAGGGCTGGGTCTCCGTAGTGAAGACCCAGAACATGGCCCTTGGAAAGAAGCTTGCCTTTGAGGCCGGAAGCGAACTTGCCATGTGGGGCTACGAGAGACAGGTCCTCGCTTACTGGAGCGAGGATGTGAACGGGAACCCCATCAAACTGTCCGAGGTGCTCATCTACCCGGTCGGGGTAGGCTGGACCCACAAGATAAAGAAACTCCTACTTTCCAGCCATATCACCATCACGAACGACGCTTTCCGCCCCTCATCCGACAGGGTCGGGGACATTTTCTGCGGAACAGTGGTGCATGACGTGGCTTTCATATCCCCGGATCTCGAGGGATACGGGATATCCAAGGACCGGGTACACCCGGCCCTCAACCACCCTGTGGTCGCACGCCAGAGCGTTGACGGGGCACTTGCCGCCGTGGCTTTCCTAAAGGAGAGGGGAGCCCTCTCCGATGGCAATTATGACATGGTGAACGTGGGATATTCCTTGGGTGGGTCCCACGCCCTTGCCATTCACAAGTACATAGAGAACGACTGCACGGTGGAAGAAAAGGAGCAGCTTCGCCTCTCCAAATCCATCTGCGGCGGCGGGGCTTACAGCCCCCTCGTCTCGATTAACTGGTACACCCAGCAGGAGACCCTTTCATATCCTACGGCAATCCCGCTCATTCTCCTGTCCGCCAAGGCATCTTCCTCCGAGGAATTGAAGGAGGTTAAACTGGAGGACTTCTTCAGCGACGCTTTCCTGTCCTCCGGGGCCCTTGACATGATAACAAGCAAGAAGTACTCCACTGAAAGGATAAATGAGACAATCCTCTCCAAAGTAGGGGCATCTCCCTCGGACATCCTCTCCCCGGAGCTCCTGGACCCTTCCTCCCCGATTCGAAAGGCGGTCGAGAATGCAGTCAGGGGATGGGACCTCACGAGCGGGTGGTATCCCCTCAACCAGGTGGTACTGTATCACAGCCCCGAGGATGATTATGTGCCGTATGCCAATGCGGTCCTAGCCAAGAGCGGTCTTGGTAAAGGCGATATCCAGCTAATTGACATGCCTTTACCCGCCTTTGCCGTGCCGCACGTTCTCACCGGAGCGGTTTGGCTTGTCGACATGCTTCTGCGAGGTGATTTTTGAGTGAAAAGGGTTAAGTCATGACAGGAGGAAAAAGGACATATTCTATGGGTCGGCTGCTTGGGGGTCTTCTCTGGGCTCTTCTTCTTTTCTGTCTTACGGGAGGCTGCTCTATGGAGCCCCGTTACAGCCTCGATGAAGGACAGATGTCAGAAATCGAGACCCTGAAAAGCGGACTTGACTCTGTCATCGGGGATATAATCGAGCCCCTCGGACTAAGAGGGGAGGAGACCAAGGACGACCTTCTTGAGATGCTCAAGGAGGATGGGAATGTGGCCCTGCGTCCAGACGGATCCGTCGTCTATACCCTAGTCAGGAGGGGCCAGGTCATATTCACCGTGAAACTCTTTGTCCGCAACCCCTGCTGCGGGGAAGTGGAGGTGACGGTTCTCACCTGTTCGGACCTCTGGATGGACGGGAAAGTGAATTTCTCGAACCTGCTTTGCGGCCTTCGCTGCTTCGGGCCGGGAGAGGAGGAGTTCCTCTCCGGGGTGAGCCGGGTCGACGCTTCCATGGACGTGGATGTGTACCTCTCAGACGGGAAAGTGGCCCGCCTGGGCCTTGAGCCCCTTCACAGCATCACCCCCGAGGGGGACAGCTGGAACGTGATGGTCGTCTTCCGCTTCGAGGACGGGACGACCTATGACATGACATCTCTGCTGCTGGTAAGCGACATGCTGCAGTGGTTCCTGGATGATGAGGAAATCGGAAAAGGACTGCCTTATGACATCCTTTAGACTTCTGACACCGGCCCTTTGTCTTGTGCTCTCCCTTTGGGTGGGCCCCTCCCTCCATGCCCAGGGTAGAAGAGAGTCTTCCGATACCACAGGCGTCTCCCAAAGCGACAGCGTGAGGTCCCGGAACCTTTTCCCGGACCTGAGGAAGGCCGCGGCCTCTGACTCCTCCCTTGTCGGGGCTGCCTCTCCTGCCGGGGAGGACCCGCTCCTCCGTGAGGATAACGTCTCCACAAGTCCCGATGACACCACTGCAACCCTCATTCTCAAGGATGCTGTCGTGTCCTCCAGGAAGGAGCTTCCCATAATCGAGAACAAGGCCGGACTTAGCGGGACGGTGAACGTGGAAATGATAAAGAGCATCCCTTCTTTCCTGGGGAACTCAGACCCGCTTCGCTTCGCCAGGCTTCTTCCCAGCATCCAGGTGAACTCCGAGACCGAGGGTGGCCTGTACATGCAGGGAAGCGAGTATTCCCATACACTGATTGCAATACAGGGAGTGCCGCTATACGGTACGACCCACCTCCTTGGGCTTTTCTCGGTATTCAATGCCCCCCACTACAAGGAGATGCACTACTCCACCTCCGCCGGGACCGAGAACCGTCTCGGGGGATTTATTGAACTCACCCTCCAGGATACCCTCTCCAGGAGGGTCTCCGGAGAGATATCCGCAGGACTTCTTTCCGCCCAGGGTACACTCCGTTTTCCCGTGGGGAGCAAGTCCTCCCTCATCCTTTCCGCCCGAAAGTCCTACATCAACCTCCTTTACGGTTCCTTCCTCAAGTACGGTGACAACCCGCTGAACTACGGGTTCATGGACGGGAACCTGACCTGGCTTTGGAAACCAACCCCAAATGACAGGATATGGGTGGACCTGTTCGCCGACAGGGATGACGGATCATTTCTGTATAACTCGGCAACGAGCGTCGGAAAGGCTACATGGTACAACATGCTCGCATCCGTTCACTGGAGGCATGTGAGCGGGGATGTCACCCTCCATCAGACCCTCTACGGTACCCGTAACGGCCTGGAAGACCTCCTCGACATCGGCATTGCCTCGGGTGAACTGCCCTCCCACATGATGACTTTCGGGTACAAAGCCACCGTCAAGTGGCAGGACTGGACCTTCGGAGGGGACGTGGCCTACCATCAGGCGCAGCCCCAGAACCCGATAGTGAGGGGCCTTCACAACCAGAGGAACAATGCCGGCATACCCTCCCAGGACGGCCTTGAGAGCAAGCTCACGGCCCAGTGGAAAAAGATCCTGGGGATGAGGTTCGAGGTGGAAGCGGGCCTCGGGGTCAGCCATTACCTCAGTCCCGAGAGGGAGTCCTTCTTCCACGTCTCCCCTCACATCAACATCCAGTACAATGCCGGGTATGACGCCAAGGTGGCTCTAAGATATGATTTCCCCGTGCAGAACCTCTTCCAGACGGGACTCACGGGAGCGGGCCTCCCCTGGGAGTTCTGGTTCCTTGCAGGGAAGTTCTCCGCCCCGCAGTATTCCCACAACTTCTCCCTCTCCTACAACCATGACCTCCCGGGAGGGGAGTACAGCCTCTCGGCTGAACTCTATTACAAGAAGCTCTACAACCAGGTCGAGTACAACGGCTCCCTGATGGAGTTCCTGAACTCGGAGTACAGGCTGGAAGATTGCCTCCTGAAGGGGAGCGGCCATGCCTACGGGGTGAACCTGATGGTCCAAAAGCAGAAGGGACCGCTGACCGGATGGATAGGCTATGCCTACGGAAGGACCATGCGCTCCTTTGACGACGCCCATTTCGAGGGCCTGTATCCCTCGAACCATGACAGGCCGCATGAACTGAATGTGGTGGCAACCTATGACTGGGGCAAAGTGGATGTCGGGGGAACCTTTGTCGCTGCCTCCGGCATTCCCTACACCAGGCCCCTGTCATTCTACATCATGAACGACACCATGGTCTGCAACTACGGGGCGCACAATGGCTCCCGCATTCCTCCGTACATAAGGCTGGACCTCTCGGTGAACTGGTATTTCCATAGGGGACCGAGAGGGGAGAACGGACTAAATTTCGCCCTGTACAATGCCCTCGGTAGGGAAAATCCCCTCGGGGCCGGGATCCACATGTCCTCGGACAAGTCCTCATTTGAGTTCCATACGGTATCTTTCGGAATCAAGTTCCTGCCTTCCCTGGCATATTTCCATAAGTTCTAGTCCTTCCTGATTTTATGAAATGAACATGAAACGGTTTCTTCATACTGCGCTTCCCTCTCTCCTGGCTCTTTGGGCAGGGGCGCTCCTTGTGGTCTCCTGTGAGTGGGGGAAGGAAGTCATCCTGGAGCGGCAGCTGGTCCTGGAAGGCTGGATAGACAGCGGCGGGCATCCCATGGTGCTCCTCTCCGAGGCCCTTCCCCTGACCGACGGGAAAGTCACGGGGGAGGATATCCTGGACGGGGTGGCGAAATGGGCCAAGGTGACGGTAAGTGACGGGGAGGAAGAAGTTGTCCTCACAGGACGGACAGACCCAAACTACTTTCCTCCTTACGTGTTCACCACTTCCAAGATCAAGGGAGTCCCCGGGAAAACCTATACACTGAGGGCCGAGTACAAGGGGAAGGTCGCCACCGCGGCTACGACAATCCCCGAGCCCCAGCCCCTGGAGAAGATTTACACGAAGAGCATATCCGATACCTCATGGACCATTGTGTGCGGCTTCACAGCACCCCCTGACAAGGGGCACTATTACAAGTTCATGACAATGGTGGAGGGCAGGGACAGCCGATACCACGGTACCGCCCTCGGGGCGGTTTCCGACGAAGCCTTCGATGGCTACACCGAGGTTCACCTCTTTTCCACCCGTCGTATCTTCTCCTGGCCATACCTCCCGGACATCCATCCCGGAGACCGGGTATGGGTGAAATTCTGCACCATAGACAAGGTCGCATATCAATTCTGGGAGAACTTCGAAGTCAACGTGGCGGCAAACATGGAGTCCCTCTACGAGTTCAACTCGGATATGTCTTCCAACGTCCAGGGAGCCCTTGGCTACTGGACAGGGTACGGGGTGAGCGAGTACAAAGTGAAGGTAGGCCCCGAGAAGGCGGGAACGCAGGAGGAAGGGGAAAGCGACCCCAGTGACCCCACTTAGGCCTCACGGCATATGAATTACGAATACAGCAGCATAAATGTCTCAAAAAAGCAGCAACATGCCCCGTCTTGACATGCACGGGGAAATGATACTTGAAGAGTACAGGGAACATCTTCCCATGTACAATGAAATGACGGAAGTCATTACCGGAAGGATAGAGGAGACCCTCTCGGCCTCGGGCATTATCGTTGCCGGAGTGGAGCACAGGGTCAAGACCGAGCGCTCCCTGGCCGGCAAACTGGAACTCAAGGGCTCCAAGTACCCGGATATCTTTTCCATTACCGATATCGTGGGCATCCGGGTGATCACCTTCTATGCGGATGACGTGGACAAAGTGGCCTCGCTTCTGGAAAAGTACTTCGAGATCGACTGGGAGAACTCCGTGGACAAGCGAAAGCTCCACGAAATCGACTCCTTCGGCTACCTGTCCCTGCACTATATCTGCCGCATACCCGAGAGCAACCTCGTCAGCAAGAAATGGCCCGACCTGAACAAGGTCCGCTTCGAGGTGCAGATGAGGACCGTCCTCCAGCATGCCTGGGCCAACATGAACCACGATACCGGGTACAAGTCGGGAGTGGAGGTGCCGAAGTCATACCTCAGGCGCCTCAGTCGCCTTGCCGGCATCCTTGAAATGGTCGATGACGAGTTCGGGAGGATAAGGACCGAAATCAATGACTACAGGCGCAATATCCAGTCGCTCGTGGCATCGGGCAACCTCGACGAAGTTCCCCTTGACGGTGATTCTTTCCGTTCGTATTTGGGAACCAGGCCGTTCGACCCCCTCAACCACCGCATAGCCTCCCTGAATCAGGCGGAAATCATGGACGTATCCCTCATGAACTTCCTGCCTCTTCTGAAGGCCATGACTTTCAAGACCTTGGGAGACATCCAAAAACTCATCAAGGACTATTCCGATGCGGCCTTCCAGCTGGCACGCTTCCAGATAGGCCTGTCGGATATCGACATCATATCCTCTTCCATCGGCCCCCAGAACCTCTGTCTCGCTTTCATCCTTCGCTCAGGTGGAGGGAAAGTCGGGGTCGTGTACATGCTGGACAGCCTCAACGGTCCTTCCCCCAGCAACGACGCCATGGCCGACTTCCTCCTCGACCAGGCTCACAACCTTCCTTTCATGAATCAGAACCATTCTTCCAAATAGCATCTTTCATCATATGGCAAACAAACCACTCAATACCGACCTTCTCGACAGGGCTATAATATTTGCGGTGAATAGCCACAAGGGTACGGAGAGACGCGGGAAAGGCTTCCCGTACGTAGTGCATCCGCTTGAGGCCGTGAGCATCGTCTCGACTATGACCCGTGACCAGGAACTTCTCGCTGCCGCGGCCCTTCATGACACAATCGAGGACACCTCCGTCACTATGGATGACATCCGCAGGGAGTTCGGCGAACGGGTAGCCCGCCTCGTCGAGGAGGAATCCGACAAGTTCGCCGAGGGAGTTAGCGAGGAGGACAGCTGGCATGACCGCAAGAAGGCTGCCATAGACCGCCTGGCCAAAGCCTCCCGGGATGCCAAGATGGTGGCCCTCGGGGACAAACTATCCAACGCCCGGGCAATCTGGCGGGACTACAAGACCATCGGAGACGAACTCTGGAAGATATTCCATGCCAAGGACAAGGCTTCGCATGAGTGGCACTACCGGGGGCTTGCCGAGAGCCTCAGTGAACTGTCCGACACGTTCGCCTATCAGGAATTCATAGAGATAATTGATGACATTTTCGTAGATTGACCATGGAACCGGTAAAAATAGATCTTTCAGAGTACGTACACTCAGGCGAGGGCGCTAACGGGGAAAGTTTCTTCCACAGGACCGACCCGTCCATTATGCTTAAGTTATACAACACCTCAGCACCCACCGATATCATCATAAACGAGATGGAGCTTTCCCACAAGGTCTACGATGCGGGCCTTCCCGTTCCAAGACCCGGGGACCTTGTGACAGACGGTGAAAGGATAGGGATACGTTTCGAGAGGATCCGCGGGAAGGTCTCCTTCTCCAGGGCCGTAGGCAACGAGCCCGAGAGAGTGGAAGAATATGCAAGGCGATTTGCCGCTCTTTGCAAGAAATTCCATTCCTTCCACATGGACAGGACCATCTTCGAGGACGTGAAGGAAGTCGACAAGAAACTTCTTGCCGCAAATCCTTTCTTCACCGAGGAGGAGAAAGAGAAGATCGCCGCCTTCATTGACGCAGCCCCTGACGGTGACGCTCCCTACCACGGGGACCTTCAGTACAGCAATGCTGTCATTGACGCGGATGGCAACGAGTTCTTCATCGACCTCGGGGACTTTGCGGTGGGACATCCCTACTTTGACCTTGGCATGGTCCTGCTTTGCACGGTCTATGATGACGAGGAGTTCATAAGGGAGACATTCCACATGACAAAGGCCGCGGCCTTGGAGTTCTGGAAGTACTTCGTGAAAGGGTACTTCGGCGAGGATGCGGATGTGGATGAGGTAACGGAGCTCCTGCGTCCCTACGCAGGACTCAAGGTCCTCATTATCGAGAGGAACGCAGGTGTGTTCTTCCCCCAGTTCCATGCGCTTCTTGACGAAGTCACTGGGAAGGCCTGAGGCAAGGCCCTGGGCATAGACTGAAGTTATATGTGAAACTTTCGGCCACCGGGGAAAGGATCTGCTATGGACAATGCACAGGGCAACTCCTTTCAATGAGGCGGTCGCAAAAACAAAATGGTCTGTGGGAAAAAATGAAATAAGTCACCTGACGCTTCCCAACGATGTGGCCCGCATACCTGAACTCTCAGTTATGCTGGAGACGATATCCGAGCGCTCAGGCATGGTTCCGGGAATCTCCATGAGCCTCAACCTGGCCTTGGAAGAGGCCGTGACCAATGTCATGATGTATGCCTATCCCGAAGGGACGGAGGGCATGCTGGACCTGTATGCTTACCTGGGGCAGGGAAGCGTGGAGTTCGTGCTGACGGACAGCGGCAAGGCATTCAACCCGCTGGACGTGCCGGATGCCGACACCACCCTCGCCCTTGAGGACAGGCCGATAGGAGGTCTCGGAATCTTCCTTATCAGGCAGATAATGGACTCGGTCCGATATGAAAGGACACCGGACGGGAAGAATGTACTAACTATGATAAAGAATTTGTAATAGAATGAAAGTTGAGATATCAGGAAATACGGCATTTCTGCAGGGCCGGCTGGATACTGCTGTATCCGCACAGGTACAGGCTGATTTGAAGCCTCTTATAGAGCAAGCATCAGACACGGTCGTGCTTGACTGCTCACAGCTAGAGTACATCAGCAGTTCGGGACTTCGCATCTTCCTCATGCTCCGCAAGGAGGCATCCTCCAAAGGCGGAAAGGTCATTATCCGTGGCATCAGCAACGAGATAAGGGCCGTCTTCATGATGACGGGGTTCATTAACCTGTTTGATTTCGAGTAGGGACAGAAAGCCGAAGGTAGACAAAGACAAGGTCTCTCTTTTCCCGGGTATAGGGGAAAGAGTGACCTTTCATTATGTCGTTGGCAGTCCCAGTGAGATGGACAATGGCGATAGGTGCAAGTTTGGGATTGTGG
>CAJOLJ010000111.1 GCA_905235445.1 uncultured Bacteroidales bacterium | reverse complement strand
CACCAGGAAGTCCTTGTATATCCTTGCGTCCCCCTTCTTCCTGATGCCGTGCTCCAGGTCGGTCTTGCATTTCCTTACCCTGGACATGTGGTTGCAAATGACTTGATTGCGCAGGGTGGCATTGTAATACATGTTCACGGTGAGGCCTTTCAGGATGTCGATGCCTTCGTGCCCTACGGTCATGCCGTAAGTAAGAGTCTCATCGTCTTTGTCCACACTCTCTATTATGTTGTCGGGATGCTCTATGGCCTCCTTGTTGCTCTCGATCATCTCTTCCACCCAGTTGTAGGTGTTCTAGACGTTGAAGAGGAAATGCATGATGTCCCCGTCCTGCACGACATACTCCTTTCCTTCCGTAGCCATCTTTCCTGCGGCCCTGACGGCACTTTCGCTGCGGTACTGGACAAAGTCATCGTACTTGATTACCTCGGCGCGTATGAAGCCTTTCTCGAAGTCCGAGTGGATTACTCCTGCGGCTTTCGGGGCTTTGTCCCCTTTTCTTATTGTCCAGGCACGGCACTCATCCGCTCCGGCGGTGAAGAAAGTCTGAAGTCCCAGCAGGTGATATGCCCCCTGGATGAGCCTCACCACACCGGACTGTTCCAGGCCCAGTTCTTCCAGGAACATCTGCCTGTCCTCGTATTCCTCTATTTCAGCGATTTCTGACTCGGTCTTTGCCGCAATGACGAGTATCTGGGCATCCTCATCCTTGATGGACTCCCGGACAGCCTCCACATAGGGATTGCCCGTCGCTGCGGAAGCCTCGTCCACATTGCAGATGTACATAACCGGCTTGTTGGTCAGCAGGAACAGGTCCTTGGACATGGCAACCTCATCCTCGTTAATAAGTTCCACGGTGCGGCAGGATTTTCCCTGGAGCAGGGCAGCGCGGTATCTTTCCAGGAGGTCCATCAGTTTACGGGCTTCCTTGTCAGCCCCTATTTTGGCCTGCTTTGTCACCTTGGCGAGACGGTTCTCCACGGTCTCGAGGTCCTTTATCTGAAGTTCGGTATCAACGATTTCCTTGTCCCTGACAGGGTCCACGCTCCCGTCGACATGGATGATGTTCCCGTCGTCGAAGCAGCGAAGCACGTGCAGTATTGCGTCCGTATCCCTGATGTTTGCGAGGAACTGGTTACCGAGACCCTCACCCTTGCTGGCACCTTTCACAAGGCCCGCTATGTCCACTATGTCCACAGTCGCGGGAATGGTCCTCTTCGGTTTGCAGATTTCAGTGAGCACGTCCAGACGCTTGTCGGGGACATTGGTGGAGCCGAGGTTGGGGTCTATGGTGCAGAAAGGGAAGTTGGCACTCTGGGCCTTTCCTGAACTGATACAGTTGAAGAGTGTGGATTTTCCTACATTGGGGAGTCCCACGATACCGCATTTAAGAGACATATTTCTTCTTATTCGTTTTTGAGGATGGACTGCAAAGATACTGCTAAAATCTTATTTAGTGAACTCCCGGAACTTCTCTATGATGCTTCTGAGCGAGCTCTTCAGGACAAGAAGCAGGGCGAAGAGAGTGATTGCGGCTACGACAGCCACGAAAACAGCCGAGAATCCGCTGTTCTGTATCCCGAAATACGACAGGAAGGGCATCTCGCTATCCTGGAAGAAGAGTTCGAATGTGGAGGCGCAGGATATGATGGCAAGGATGATGTTCAGGAAGAAATCCGATTTCATGGCCTTGGAATCACTCAGATTATGAAGTGAATCGTCAACCATGTCCATCATCCCGTTCAGCCTCTCAAGGTCTTCATTGAGCCTGAGCCTGGAGGTTGTGCGGTCGAACATCACGATATGGGAGGCGAACTTGGAGTATTTCACGACATCCAGTTGCAGCACCAGGCGGGACAGCCTCATGCTGAGTTCCGCATTCTTCCCGATGAGTTCGTTGGAGGAACTGTCCTCCGCGCTCAGGGTGGCGGTTATAAGCTGGTCATTGGCGAGTCCTATGATGTATTTCTTGGCGAGAACCATCTGAAGGATGAGAAGGTACTCGGGCCAGGATACGTGATAGCGGCTCCTTTCCTTGAGGTGCGTCGCCCAGTCCACTCCCTGGGATACCTTGTTGGGATCCTCCGGTGTACCGTCATCACCGGGTGCCTCATCCTCATCACCGCCCCTTCTGCCGTAGGTTCCAAGGACCATGCAGAGGTTGTGCCCGACCAGGACCAGGTCATCGGTGTCTATGGCTATGTTCTGTCCGCAGATTTCATCGTAGGCTTCGGCATCCCTGTAGGGCCATTCCCCGGGATACATGGTGAGCAGGCCGATGAGTTCCTCTTTGTGGAAGTCCCTTATGTGGTTGACGATCTCAGCCTCAGTGAGCCTGGGGGAGTGGCTCTTGCTGAATAGGTCCTCTTCCTTGTGGCCGTCCAAGATACTTACCGGGATGCCGTTTTCCCCTTCCGGAATGGGGTGCATGATATTCTCCCATACATCCACCATGGCATAGTGGTAGTCATTGCTCGTGGTAAGGGGATGATCCTTGCGGTAGCGGTTGTACTTTATGATGTCGGTCTTCGGCAGACCCTTCTTGAAGTCTGTGCAGATTTTGTATATGAATTTCTTGTACAGGAGCGCTATGATATCGAAGGTGCGACCTTTCCCGGAGAGGTCCAGTGTCCTTCCCTCGTTGATAGGATTCCCGTCGTCATCAAGGAAAAGGTTGCTGACGTAGAAAAGGGACTCAAGGTTAATGTCCGTCTGGGAGGCAAGCCTGTTGAGTTCGGGATCCTTTCTGTCGGACGGGGCATCCCCGTCTTCCTTTTTCTTTTCGACGCTCCAGTACTCAGCCCCGAGGAATATGGAAAGAAGAGAAATGATGTGGTCAGTGCATACCGCCTCCGACAGGGTGCAGGAGTAGCCGTCAAAAAGGAACCTGTAGGTAATGGAAGCTGTATGGCCGAAGAACAGGGACATTTCTATGTTAACATGCCCCTTCAGGGTCACAGGATAGAAGTCCTCGTCACTTTGCGGAATAATGGGCATCTCGAAATCGAACCCCCTCAAGGAGAAACGCCTCACATTCCTGTCCTCTTCCCTCACGTTTTTAGGAAGCACGAAAATCTGGTTCTCGATATTCCTTTTCATGAAAGCTATGGGCAGATTCAGGTGGTCTGCAATCTCATCGTAGACGTGATCCCTGTCTGCTTTTTCCTTTATTTCTTCGACGATTCCGTCATACCTGTCATCCCCGATCATATACTGGTCAGGGAGGAAGAACTGCAACTGGTGATGGATTGAGAAAGTCTGAATGAAAACAACGGAAAAGCCCGGATATTTGAGTCCGTGACCATCCTGGTGAACGCTATAATTGAAATCTCTCATGGCATAGGCTTTTGATAGCAGAAACTATCCAAAGATAGTCTTTTTGATGGGAAAATTCCTAAATTTGTAGATATGTCAGAGATAATCATCCTACCGGCTGCAATTGAGGACAGGGACAACATGGCTGATTTGTTCCTTTCCCATATTTCGCAGCACACAGAATACATTTCCCATGGGGAAATCCAGATGGGAGTCGGAGAGGGAATAATGCAGGACGGCTCCTTTGTGACCTATCCATCCCCCAACGCCCGTGAAATGTGGCTTAAGTACATTACGGCCCACATCGAGGATGGAGGAAACAACGCAAAAGTCCTGAAAGCTGTCGAGAAGGGAGAGGATGGGGAGAGACTGGCAGGGTTCTGCGTAGTGGACATAGAGGAAGACGGGGCAGATCCTTTCGGAATGGTCTGCGATGTGTTGGTGGATGAGAGATTCAGGGGAAGGGGAGTGGGAGGCACTCTTCTGGAAAGAGGCATTGCGTGGCTCCGGGAACAGGGGATAAAGGATATTTACCTGGAATCCGGCATGCATAACCACTCTGCCCATGATTTCTTCCGCAGACGCGGCTTTGTCCATGTCTCAGAGATTTTCAAGCTAGCATAATTATAGACACACACATAAAAAACTTATTTCCATGGAAATGAAAACTAAAGTACAGGACAAGTTCACCACCCTGTTCGGGGAAGGCGGACAGTTCTTCGCTTCTGCGGGCCGCATCAACCTCATCGGTGAGCATACCGATTATAACGGCGGTTATGTGTTCCCCGGTGCAATCGACTGCGGTATACTTGCCAAGATCAAGGTCAATGGCACAAAGAAAGTCCATCTGTTCTCGATTGATTTCGATGAGTATGTGGAGTTCGGTCTGGCAGAGGAGGACAAGCCATCCCAGAGCTGGGCAAGCTACGTGTTCGGGGTATGCCGTGAGACGATCAAGAGGGGAGGCAAGGTGGAAGGCTTCGATGCAGTCTTTGCAGGTGACGTTCCCCTCGGTGCCGGACTTTCTTCCTCGGCAGCCCTAGAGAGTACATTCGCCTTTGCCCTTAACTATCTCTTCAACAACGGTATCGACAAATTCGAACTAGCCAAGATAGGCCAGAGCACCGAGCACAACTACTGTGGTGTGAAGTGCGGCATCATGGACCAGTTCGCTTCCATTTTCGGAAAGCAGGGCAGCCTCATCCGCCTGAACTGCAAGACTCTTGAGTATAAGTATTTCCCCTTCAATCCCAAGGGATACCGCCTTGTTCTGATAGATTCCTGCGTCAAGCATGAACTTGCATCTAGCGCGTACAACAAGCGTCGCGCCTCCTGCGAGAATGCCTGTGCGGCCATCCGCAAGAACCACCCCGAGGTGGAGTTCCTTTCCGATGCCAAGAGGCTTTGGCTGGACGAGGTCAGGGACCAGATTCCCGAGGAGGATTTCCTGAGGGCCGAGTATGTCATCGGTGAGGTGCAGAGAGTGCTCGACGTCTGCGATGCCCTTGAGAGGGATGACTACGAGACCGTCGGCGAAATGATGTACCAGACCCACTTCGGACTCAGCCGTCTGTACGAGGTCAGCTGCGAGGAACTTGACTTCCTCAACAAGCTCGCCCGCAAACATGAGGTTACCGGTTCCAGGGTCATGGGCGGGGGCTTCGGCGGTTGCACCATCAACCTGGTGAAGGATGAACTCTATGACGAATTCGTTACCGCTGCTGTGGAGCAGTTCGAGGCCAAGTTCGGACACGCTCCCAAGGTGTACAATGTAGTCATAAGCGACGGAGCGAGAGTCCTTGAGTAAAGGGGGCTTCGCCAAAGAAAACAAGAAGGAATCTTTCCATCCCGGAGAGGTTCCTTCTGTTTTTGAATAAAGATATCTGATGTTCTTCCTACATGAAGAACTTTTTGACCCATGTGCGGTCTATCTGTGCAAACCCTTCCCCAGTCTTCACGGAAGGGTTCCTGGAGATTATGCCAGCACAGTCCTCATAGACATTGAACCCTGTGTGAACCGACTGCATCTGGCCGTCCATCGGGAAGGTGAACACCAGGTCATTGTCCGGACCGTCAAGACCGTTGAAACGGAAAGTTGCCTCCATGAACTTATTCTGCGCCTCGGGGGACTCTTTCTCGCCCAGTTCCATCGCCGTTATGTACTTGCACATCTCGATGACGGTGTCCTCCAGGTCCAGGTCATGTATCTTCACCTTCTCTATGAGGCTTCCCACATCCCCTACCTTACGCAGTGTGTAGCCAGGAAGGGAAGAAGCGATATCTTCCAGACGCCCAAGAAGGTCTCCAAGCTCCTCCGCCCCCCTTCCTTCCGGCAGCAGCCACAGCATCAGTTTCTTCTGGGGGTCATGGTACAGTGTCTCGTATACCATGAGATTCACCTGTCCGCATCTTGGACACTCCCATAGGAACAGGCTGCCGTTTTTGACCTTTTCCTTGAGGGAAGGGTCAGAGGCGACATTTATGAGGGCATAGGTGGAAAGAGGCTCGCTGAAGGAACAGTTGCTGCATTTTCCGGTTATCTGGTTTATAAGGGCCATGGCGCATGGGGGTTTATCATAAAGGGAGCGGAAGGATTTCCCGCTCCCTTTCCAAAAAGAATTATATCTTTTCCTCCGGTTTTCTAAGGTCCAGCATCAGCTCGTCCAGCTGAAGTTGGTCGATTTCGGAAGGGGAGTCTATCATGACATCTCGGCCCTGGTTGTTCTTCGGGAAAGCGATATAGTCCCTGATGGAATCCGAGCCTCCGAACAGGGCGCATACCCTGTCGAACCCGAATGCGAGACCTCCGTGGGGAGGTGCACCGAACTTGAAGGCATTTATGATGAAGCCGAACTTGTACTCGGCCTCCTCGGCACCGATGCCAAGCACCTCGAACATCCTCTTCTGGACATCGGCGTTGTGGATACGGATGGAACCACCTCCGAGTTCGGTTCCGTTGAGGACGAAGTCGTAGGCGTTTGCACAGACCTTTTCAAGGTCCTCTTTCCTGTCGGAATAGAACAGGGCCTCATGTTCAGGCTTGGGTGCGGTGAACGGGTGATGCATGGCGTAGAACCGCTGTGTCTCATCGTCCCACTCGAGAAGAGGGAAGTCCACGATCCAAAGGGGTGCGAACTCCCCTGGGTTGCGAAGGCCCAGGCGGTTCCCCATCTCAATTCTGAGAACCCCCAGCATGGTCTGGACCTTACGGTTGTTGTCCCCGCTCATGGCAAGGATAAGATCCCCGCTCTTGGCTTCGGCCTCTGCCGCAATCCTGGCGAGATCCTCCGCTCCGTAGAACTTGTCTATGGAAGACTTGTAGGTACCGTCCTCGTTCACCCTTATGTAGATAAGGCCCTTCGCCCCTACCTGGGGCCTCTTCACCCACTCCGTCAGGGCGTCGATCTGCTTGCGAGTGTAGGATGCCCCGCCAGGTACGCTTATGGCGCCTATGTAAGCGGCGGAGTCGAGAACGGAAAAGCCTTTGCCCTTGGCTACGTCAGTGATCTCATGGATCTGCATCCCGAAGCGGATATCGGGTTTGTCGGAACCGTACTTGTCCATGGCGTCGAACCAGCTCATGCGGGGCAGGGGTCCCTCGAACTCCACACCCAGGACATTCTTGAAGAGGGTCTTCATCATTCCCTCGAATGTCTCAAGGACATCCTCCTGTTCGACAAAACTCATTTCGCAGTCTATCTGTGTGAACTCGGGCTGGCGGTCTGCCCTGAGGTCCTCGTCCCTGAAGCAGCGGACGATCTGGAAGTAGCGGTCATAACCGGCCACCATCAGAAGCTGCTTGAAAGTCTGTGGAGACTGCGGCAGGGCGTAGAACTGTCCGGGGTTCATCCTGGAAGGTACGACGAAGTCACGTGCTCCTTCGGGGGTGGACTTGATGAGATAGGGAGTCTCGATTTCCATGAAGCCCAGGTTGTCAAGGTAGTTGCGGGTCTCATGGGCGATGCGGTGACGGAGCATAAGGGCATCCTTCAGAGGGCCTCGGCGAAGGTCGAGGTAACGGTACTTGGCCCGTATGTCCTCACCGCCGTCACTCTCGTTCTCTATCGTGAAGGGAGGGGTCACGCTCTTGTTCAGGATGTTTATTGCCGTGGCCTTTATCTCGATGTCCCCTGTGGGAATCTTTGCGTTCTTGCTGCTTCTCTCAATCACCACACCCTTCACCTGCAGTACGAATTCCCTTCCTATGGAGTTCGCCGTGGAAACCAGTTCCTCGGGGGCGTCGGCCTCCACCACGATCTGGGTGATGCCGTAGCGGTCCCTCAGGTCAATGAATGTCATTCCTCCCAGTTTCCTGGATTTCTGGACCCACCCTGCGAGGGTCACTTCCTTACCTGCATCTTCTATGCGGAGCTGCCCGCATGTATGAGTTCTGTACATATCAGTGGAAAAATACTATTGTTTCTCTGTGCTCCCGAAGTAGGGAGTTTATCATGCAAAATTAGCAACTTCAACTCATATTTTGGCTCTCGGGACCCTACAAATAACTATATTTGCTTTCCTTTACAAGCATAGACAACATTTCAATGGAAGTAAGAGCCAAGAAAAGCCTCGGGCAGCATTTCCTGACCGACCAGGAGATAGCCCGCAGAATCGTGCTTTCCCTCACGGAAAGGGGAGATGTCCTGGAAATAGGACCCGGCATGGGTGTCCTCACTCAGTATCTGCTGGAAAGGGACGATATCAACCTCAAGATGGTGGAGCTGGATGGGGAAAGCGTGCAGTATCTGATGGGACACTTTCCTGGGATGCAGGGAAAGCTCCTTCAACAGGACTTTCTCAAAATGAACCTCCACAAGCATTTTGAGGGCAACTTCTCCATCATCGGCAACTTTCCATACAACATATCCTCCCAGATATTTTTCAAGGTCCTGGACCACAGGGACTGTGTCCCGCAGGTCGTGTGCATGATCCAGAAGGAGGTAGCGGAAAGGATAGCCGAAGGTCCGGGATCCAAGACCTATGGAATACTCTCCGTCCTTCTTCAGGCCTGGTATGACATACAGTACCTGTTCACTGTGGAACCGGGTGCTTTCGCCCCTCCTCCGAAGGTGCGTTCCGCCGTAATCCGACTGCAGCGCAACACAAGGGAGTCCCTTCCCGTGGACGAGAGCCTCTTCAAGGCCGTTGTCAAGACTTCATTCGGACAGCGAAGAAAGACCCTTCGCAACTCCCTGCGTCCCCTCGCAAAGGAAATGGCACTTAGAAAGGGAATGGATGAAGGGCAACTGTCCTCTTTTCTTGCGGACCCAACCTTCGACCTCAGGCCCGAGAGGCTAAGTGTCGAGGATTTCATTTCCCTTACGGCAAAATTCTCCGATTAGACTTCCCTGGACAAAGACATATCCCTTCCTCCATCGAAAGACGCAGGAAGGGATAAACCGTATTGTCGCAAAACTATTAAGGAAGGACCTCCTCCTCCCCCTCCTCTTCTTCGGGCGGATTGCAGGCGGGATCCTCGGGGTTTATTTCCCACCTGGAGAAGAAGGATTCCAGGAAATGGTATGCTTTCTGAACCTCGGGAGATACGCCGTGTCCGTACCACTGGATGTTCACTTTCTTTCCTGAGGAGTACTCCATGTACATGCGATAGATCGTTCCTCCGGTAATTGCCTCATCCAGGCTGTACCCGTCCAGCTTGTAAATTTTTCTCGCCTTCAGTTCTTTCTGAAGTTCCTTCACCGTTTTGCCCTCTATCTCGAATTCCTTCTGAAGTTCAGGATATCCAAAATGGTTCCCCTTGTTTACGACCACAACGACTTTGGGTGTCGTTCCCGGGTCCGCAATCAGTTCATAGTAAGACTTGCCCTGTCCCGCTACTTTTGTCTTTGCGCAGCTGCAGTAGATGAGGTCCCCTTTAGGGGCGCCATCGAAGTCCAATAGAGAAAGCGCCATGAGAATAATCGAGAATAATCGGAAAATCATTTCAGTAAATTAATTTGTGGCAGGGACCGCTCAGGTCCACTTGTGCAAAGATAACACCCACAGTCGGTTCTGCCAAACGACTCGCCAACATTGTTGAACATGAGCGTTACCGCCCCCTCGGCGTCAAAATGCGAGAAACTTCCTCGTTTCT
>CAJOLJ010000110.1 GCA_905235445.1 uncultured Bacteroidales bacterium | reverse complement strand
CCTGCCCGAGGAGGCACTGGACAGGTACGTCGTGCCGTCTTCGATCCAGATGCTCCTCGAGAATGCCGTAAAGCACAATGCGATATCCCCGTCAAACCCCTTGAGGATCAAGGTGGAGGCGGTCCTTGACGACAAAGGCGAGCCCACTGCAGTAGTGGTATCCAACAATATTATCCCGAGGATGACGGAGGTCTCCTCCACGGGAGTGGGCCTGAACTACATCCAGAGAAGTTACCTTGACAAAGGGGGGAAGAAGGTGACAATCAACAAGGGACCCACGACATACGAGGTTACGATACCTCTGCTATGATAATTTTTTAACCATCTTCCATAAGAACCAATCCACCGATGATCGATGTTTTGATAATAGAGGACGAGCAGATATCCAGCAGGTTGTTGGAGAGGACGCTGCAGGAGAATTTCGAGGACGTCAGGATAGTGGGGACAGCATCTTCTGTCTCGCAGAGCGTGGGGTGGCTAAGTGACCCCGCCAACCATGCGGATCTCATATTCATGGACGTGGAACTGTCCGACGGGAAATGCTTCGAGATTTTCAGGAAAGTGAAAGTGACGGCCAAGGTCGTGATGACTACCGCCTACGATACTTATGCGGTGAAAGCGTTCGAGGTGAACTCGATTGATTACCTTCTCAAGCCAGTCGAGCTGGAATCCCTGGGCAGGGCGGTGCAGCGCTGCCGCGAATACATGGAAGCCGTGGCTCCCGGGACGGCCGGGTCCATTGATGTCCAGCGGCTCCTCTCCACCCTCGAGTCCCGCAAGTCCCCGTACAGGGAGCGTTTCCTAGTGCACCTGAATGACAGGATTGTCCCGGTGAGGACTTGCGACGTATCCCTGTTCTTCTCCCATAACAAGGATAACTATACCATCACGAAGGACGGTACGGTCTATGTCCTCGACTCCACGATGGACACCATTGCCGGGGAGGTGGACCCGGAGAGTTTCTTCAGGATATCCAGGGGATGCATACTGGATAAGAACTCGGTGCAGAGCGTGGTGAAGATAATGGGAGGCAGGCTTGAAGTGAAGGTGGCTGGCCTGGACCCGAAAAGCCCCCTGTACAAGAGGTACAATCCGGACCTTGTCGTCTCGAAGTCCCGGGTCGAGGACTTCATGAAGTGGCTGGAAAGTTAGTCGCAAAGCGACAACCGGCAGCACGGATAAAGCCGAAGAGGAGGTTCTTTTTTCACCTGCCGCTTCGGCTTCTCTCATTTTATGGGTCTTCCCCCGGAGGGGATGGATTCGCCACCGCTCAGTCCAGGGTCCTGAGCGTCGTGACGACTCCGTCCTTCCACTTAATGAGGACGGACTTCCCGTCCCTGGTCCTAAGCCCGCTCACTTCCCCTTCCTTTTTCCACTGCTCGGGAATAGAGGGGATGGGGATTATCTTGCCGCTTCCGTCGGAGTACAGGAGCATCTCCTGCACTCCTGCGCTGCCGCCGAAGTTCCCGTCAATCTGGAAAGGAGAATGGGCATCGAAGAGGTTGGGATATGTGCCACCGCCCCTTCTGGCGTCGGGACCGTGGTAACGGTCGGGGCTTACGTAGCGGAGCAGGCGACGCAGCATCCTGTATGCCCCTTCCCCGTCTCCGAGTCTCGCGAAGAGGTTCACCCTCCATCCTGCGCTCCAACCGGTGGTCTCGGTCCCCTTGATCTCAAGGGTGCGGAGGGCCGCCTTGGCCAGTTCCGGGGTGTCTTGTGAGGTAATCTGATGTCCGGGATATACGCCTATCAGGTGGGACTGATGACGGTGCCTCGGATCCTGGTCCCTCCAGTCGTGGTACCATTCCTGCAGGTTCCCGTTCTTTCCCACATGGTAAGGACGCAGGGAGTCCACTTTCGCCTGTGCCTTGGCGGTGAAATCCTCGTCCACTCCAAGGACCTGGGCAGCCTTGATGGCATCGCCCAGGCATTCCCTGATGATGGCAAGGTCAGCCGTGGCCCCGTACAGGGTGGGCCCCACGTAGCCGTCATCGTTGAGGTAGTAGTTCTCGGGTGAAGTGCTCGGGGAGGTGATTAGCTCCTCTTTCCCGGTGACGGGATCCTTTTTCCTTACCAGCACCTCCATGCAGAACTCGGCGGCACCCTTGAGTATGGGGTAGAAGGACTTCAGCTCATCCACGTCGTGGGAATACATGTACCTTTCCCAGATGTCCATGCACAGCCAGGCTCCGCCCATGTTCCAGTTGGCCCATCCTGGGTCCCCGGTATTCAGGCCCACAGGGGTGGCCATGGCCCAGATGTCACTGTTGTGACCTGCGCCCCATCCCTTGTCGATACCGTAGTACTTCTTGGCTGTGGCCTTGCCGTTCACGCTCAGGTCCTTTATGAAAGTGAGCAGCGGGAGATGCATCTCGGGAAGGGCCCCGGCCTCGGCTCCCCAGTAGTTCTCCTCGAGGTTGATGTTGATGGTGTAATTGCTGCTCCACGGCGGGTCCATGCTCTCGTTCCACAGGCCCTGGAGGTTTGCGGGAACACCCTCGGTACGGGAGGAACTGATCAGAAGGTACCTCCCATACTGGTAATACAGGGCCTCGAGTTCTGGATTGGATTCAGTGAGGTCGGTATAGCGAAGGAGCTGCACGTCGGTGGGAAGGGCCTTGACCGAGTCGGGTGTCTCGCCTAGGAATAGCTTGATGCGGTCGAACAGGGGACAGTAGTCCTTGAGGTGGGACGACAGGAGGGTGGAGGCGTCCTTTGCGCAGACCCTGTCAAGGTTGGCCCTGGAAAGCTCTTCGTAGGGCTTGCCCTCAGTCACCGGATCCTTGAAGGGACCGTTGAAGGAGGTGGAGTTGACAATCAGTATGGTAGCCTCGCTGCAGTCGGACAGGGTAAGTTCTTCACCGTCGGAACCTACCGTACCGCTTGCGGGGATGACCTTTACCCTGGTGCAGTAACGCATGCCCTTGGCAGGGTCATACAGGTACTGGTCCGGACCCTGTTTGTAGTAGCCGGGATAGGCATGGAAGGCGCAGTAACCCTTGGAAGTGATTTCCCCGGAGGGAAGAGCCTCCGTTGTGTGCGGCAGGCCCGCTTCCAGGGATATCCTGGCGCTGAAAGGTTTCTCGGCCTTCACGTGCACCACTATGCAGGAATCCGGTGCGGAAACGAAGTATTCGGTAGTCCTCTTGCTCCCGTCGGAGATTTTGTAGGAAGTCGTCGCCACGGCCTTGGTGAGGTCCAGGGTGCGGCAGTAGTCGCTGAAGTTCCCGTCCTCGCCCCCATAGGAGATGAACAGGGTGCCCAAGGGCTGGTAGCTCTCCGAGAAATGTCCCTGGATCTTCTTGTTCAGTTCGTTGGCTTTGGGATAGTCCTCGGCTTCGAGTGCCGCCCTGACGAGGGGGATGGTCTCGACAGCCTCGCTTCCTACGCCCTTGGCGATATCATAGTGCCCGTCCCCCTTGTCCGGTCCGCCGGTCCACAGGGTGATGTCGTTAAGGCTTATCCTGTCCTTTTGTGTGCCTCCATATACGCATGCCCCCAGGCGTCCGTTCCCGAGGGGAAGGGACTGCTCGAAATAAGTGGCGGGGGAGTCATAGTGAAGGACCATGTTCCCCTGGCGGGCTTCGTCCTTCCCGGAGCATGAGGCGAGAAGAAGCGCCCCAGAAATCAGGAGCAAGGGAATGAAGTGTCTTGGTCTAAGCATAATCTCTCGATGATATGTTGAAACTCCCCGCACGGAGGAAATGGTCTGGGCGGAGAGTCGGTAAACTCTGTGGAACGGGAAGGTTCCTACTTACTCCTTGGGAGCCTCACAGTCACACTTAGGGGCATCCTCGCAGTCGCACGTTGGAGCGTCTTCTTTCTTGAATAGCTTCTCTGCGTTCTCCTTCATCTCCCCGTAAACTTCCTTGGCTTTGTCGACGACTTCGCCGGCGGTCTTGTTAACCTTGTCCTTCAGGGCCGCCGTTTTAGCCTTTCTCTCCTCGGGTGTGGCATCGGTAAACTGCTTGACGGAATCAGCGACTGTCTGTGCATCCTCCTTGATGGTATCGACGGCGCTCTTGGCGGCATACTGGATTTTCTCACCAAGGGTAACCTTGCCGTCCTGGTTTAAATCCCTGGGGTCGAATTCTTGATCGTTCATGGTAAAGGTTATTAAAGGATTGTTGTGCTATTTTCACCAATGGCAAATATACAAATATTATCCTTTGGTTGTCGTAAAAAAATGGGAAAAAGACCTCGGCCTCTACCTCCTTCGCTAAGGAACAAAAATGATAAGACAGCCCGCTACATAGGAAACCAATCCGGCTCCACGCAGCAGTATTCGCTGCTTCTTTCCCATAGCTCTTCACGGTTTTCCCTGTCGTAAGAGAGAGCCGAGGAACGTTTGACCTCGGTGCTTCTGTCATAATACAGGCCACTCTCTCCCACAAGCCCGTCCTGGGTGACTAGCCTTGCATAGGCAGTGGAGGATTTGTCCAGGTCCCCGCACCTCTGAGGCATGCTCATTTTCACGAACGTCATCGCCGCTTTGGGTACCGAAGCGAAATTCGTCTGCATCAGACCGGGATTGAAGGCGTTGGCCTTGATTCCGCTGCCTTGCAGAGTCAGCCGTTCAGCGAGCCCGTAGATGAAATACAGGTTGCAAAGTTTGGAATAGGAGTAGCGGATGTTTTTCTTGGCGAGTTCTTCCCCGGGATGTGCCAGACTCTCGGTTCCCGGCCAATCGAACTGTCCCATGGGCGGGTCATGCATGTCGCTGGTGGTCGCGAAGACCAGGCCATCCGGCTCCATCTGAGGAAGGAGAAGGCGGGTGAGAAGATAATGCCCGAGATGGTTTGTCTGGAAAACCAGGTCGAAGCCGTCTTCGGTAAGGCCGAGGTGGGTGCCGTTGATCCCGGCGTTACATAGAAGGGCGTAAATGGGGCCGCAGCCGCTCTGGGCGTAGTCATCTGCAAAATGCCTGACGGATTGCAGTGATGCTGTGTCCAGTTTCATGACAAGGACATTCCCGTTTCCGCTTTCGGAAATGATCCTATCCTTCGCCTCGTTTCCCTTCTGCTCATTCCTGCAGGCAAGGATGAGCCGGTAGTCCCCGGACGTTTTGGCGATTTTTTTGGCCGTCTCAAATCCCAGACCGGAATTCGCACCGGTAATTATGACATTTTTGAGCATTGACTTCGATGTGCTTTACGTTGCATGAATCTTTTGTCGGAAGGGAATGCACTTACAGCGAAGCACATTCCGCAGCGATGGCCGCCTCGCTGTCCTTCATGGCATCGAGGGTCTTCTGCAGCACATCGTCAAGGGGCCATCCAAGCATTTCGGCCCCTCTCTCGATGACCTTGCGCGAGCAGCCTGCGGCAAATGTCCTGACCTTGTATTTTTTCTTGAGGGATTTGAGTTCCATGTCCTGAACGCTCTTCGAGGGGCGCATCAGTGCTGCCGCCCAGATAAGCCCGGTGAGCTCATCCGTCGCATACAGCACTTTCTCCATCACGTGTTCCGGCTTCACGTCCACATGTATCCCGTAGGCATGGCTGCAGATGGCGTGGATCATCTGTTCACCGATAAGCGCTTCCCGTAGCAACTGAGGTGCCTTGATACAGTGCTCCTCGGGGTACATTTCGAAGTCGATATCATGCAGAAGTCCCACCATCCCCCAGAAATCCTCTTCGTCTGCGAAGCCCAGTTCCCTTGCGTACCAGCGCATTACCGCCTCCACCGTCAGGGCGTGGCGAAGGTGAAAAGGATCCTTGTTGTATTTCTTGAGCAGCTCTGTGGCCTTTTCCCTTGAAATGATTTTTTCCATGATATATCGTTAAATCCGTTTGTTAGCGTAAATATAGGGACAATAAGCAAAACTGCAAAGGGAATATCATTGTCCCTTTTTTTGTAAAATGCCAAGTAGTCACTACCTTTGAATGTTCAAATATTTGACCCATGGATTCTTATGGATTTATACGCGTCGCGGTTGGAATGCCGCGTGTTCACTTGGCGGACCCTTCCGCCAATGCCGGGGAGATTCTTTCGCTGTGCCGGGGGATCTCTTCGCTTAAGCCTTCATTGATCCTTTTTCCCGAACTCTCGATAACTGGCTATACATGCGCCGATCTTTTCGGCCAGAACCATCTTCTCCTAAAGGCGGAGGAAGCCGTAAGGGACCTGGTGGAGGGGAGCGCCTCCCTAGGTAGCGTGCTGGTATTCGGTGCGCCCGTCCGTCATGGGGGAAGGCTGTTCAACTGTGCCGTCGTGGCAAGGGGTGGAAAGATCATCGGCATCGTGCCCAAGACATACCTTGCCGGGAACGGGGAATTCTACGAGCCCCGGTGGTTCTGCTCCTCCAGGGTCCTTCCCGAGGAGGGAGTGAAAATAAGCTACGCAGGACAGGCCACCCTTCTCGGAGTGAGACAGCTCTTCCGTCTGGGAAAGGCTCTTGTAGGGGTGGAGATCTGCCAGGACCTGTGGGTTCCCATCTCCCCCGGGACGCAGGCTGCCCTCTCCGGGGCCCAGCTCATCCTTAACCTCTCCGCGAGCAACGAGTATCTCTTCAAGCACGAGTACAGGAGGGAACTTGTCGCGTCGACCTCGTCCCGTCTGTATTGTGCCTATGCCTACGCCTCATGTGCCGAGGGAGAATCCACCCAGGACCTTGTCTGGGCGGGATCCTCGCTCATCTGCGAAAACGGGGGAGTCCTCGCCGAGGCCGAGCGCTTTGCCAGGGGCAGCAGGTATATCTGCGCGGACGTCGATGTCGAGAGGATGGAGACCCTGAGGGGGAAGGAGTTCTCCTTCGGGTTCGAAGGCCCGCTTCCCAGGTACACCGTGCAGGAGTGCGGACAGCCGGCCCCGACCCCCTTTGAGGAGTCGCTCCTTCGCTACGTGGAACCGCACCCTTTCGTCCCCCAGGGCGACAAGGAGGCCCTTGACGGGCGTTGCCGGGAAATCATGGCAGCCCAGGTCGCCGGTCTCGTTACGAGGCTCGAGCATATCCGCTGCCGGAAGGCTGTCATCGGTGTCTCCGGGGGCCTTGACTCGACCCTGGCCCTTCTTGTAGTGGTCCTTGCTTTCGATACCCTTGGCATCCCCCGTGAGAACATCATCGGCGTCACCATGCCCGGTTTCGGGACCACCCACAGGACACTTGACAACTCCATGGACCTGATGAAGGAACTGGGTATCACCTCCAGGGAGGTATCCATCGTTCCCGCCGTGAGGCAGCACTTCCTGGACATCGGCCAGGACGAGAATCTCCACGACCTCACCTACGAGAACTCCCAGGCGCGGGAGCGTACCCAGATACTGATGGACATCGCCGGAAAGGAGGGGGGAATCGTCGTCGGGACGGGCGACCTTTCGGAACTCGCCCTCGGATGGTGCACGTACAACGGGGACCACATGTCCATGTACGGCGTCAATAACAGCGTACCCAAGACCCTCGTCACGACACTTGTCCGCTGGGCGGCCGACAACAAGTTCGGGACTTCCGAAGACCTGCACAGGACGCTCATCGACATTGTCGAGACCCCGATAAGCCCCGAGCTGCTTCCTGCCGACACCCAGGGGAACATCGTCCAGAAAACGGAAGACACCATCGGCCCCTATGAGCTGCACGACTTCTTCCTGTATCACTTATTCCGCAGTGGGGCAGGTCCTGGGAAACTGCTCTTCCTCGCCCGCAAGGCCTTCGAGGGAGTTTATGACGAGCCTACCTTGCGCCACTGGCTGGACGTTTTCCTGAAGAGGTTCTTCCGACAGCAGTTCAAGCGCTCTTGCCTTCCGGACGGACCGAAAGTGGGTTCCGTCTCACTCTCCCCCAGGGGAGACTGGAGAATGCCCTCCGACCTGGAGAGCGTATGGGACAGCGGGGAATAGCGGTGTGCGGTATAACAGATCATCCTCATGTGCGGTATAACAGATCATCCTCAATAGTATCTATTTATGGACAGGAGAAATTTTATGGAAAAATCGGCCTTGGCCGTCGGCGGAGCCTTGCTCTGCGCAACGGGCGTCGAAGCCCTGGCCGATAACGGCGAAAAAGCTGATAACGACAAGAAAGATAAAACCATGAAAGTGCTTATCATTAACGGAAGCCCCCATTCCAAAGGCAATACTGCAATCGCCCTCGGAGAAATTGCGAAACAACTGAAAAAGAAAGGTATCGACAGCGAGACAGTCTGGATTGGCAACAGGGCGGTGCGGGGATGCATCGCCTGCGGGAAATGCTCCCAGAATCCAGGGAAATGCGTCTTCGACGATGATGTCTGCAACAGCATCAGCGAGAAGTTCGCCGAGGCTGATGCCTTGATAGTTGGCTCCCCGGTCTATTATGGCCAGCCGAACGGTGCCCTTCTGAGCATCATCCAGCGTGCTTTCTACTCCAACGGGGCAAGCATTTCCGGAAAGCCGGCCGCTGCGGTAGCGGTCTGCCGCCGTGGCGGTTCGACGGCTGCCTTCGAGACCCTGAACATGCCCTTCCAGATGATGAACATGCCCGTGGTGACATCCCAGTACTGGAACATCGTCTATGGCCAGTCCCAGGGAGAGGCTTCACTGGACACTGAGGGTCTCCAGACGATGAGGACCTTGGCGGACAACATGGCCTGGCTACTTAAGGCGACAGGCGGTAAACCTGCACCCGGACGCACATCCGAGCCCTGGAAGGGGATGAATTTCATAAGAAAGTAAAGAATAAAGGGAACGGGTTGTCAAATCAATGCCTGTACACTTCGCCAGTAAAACCACTCCCCCCCGTGGGAGCGTTTTGGCACCGGACTGCATGAAAGGGAGTCTTTCAAGGACAAGTTTCCCGCAATCTTGGCCTATGTTCCTATTTTCTTTAGGGATAATTTGGCAAAAGACAAAGTGCTTGATTAAAAGATTGTAAAAAAATCCCTATTTTTGCAGGCGATTGTACACTGAAGTCAATGAAGTGCTTTTTTTTAGTACGATTATTGTTTGTGGCTTCAGAAGCAACGGAAACAAGAACACCCAAAAGAGACATTAAACACTTCGGTATATCATGAAAAGACTCGTGATTTTGATGCTAGGCATTCTGCTTTCATTCCCGGCATTCTCACAGACTGTCGTCACGAATCCCATTCCGTACCTGACCCTCACTCTCAGGTCGGTACAGACATTGCAGACGGATGTCGAGCTCACATTCCTTATCACCAACACCTCACCCTCTGAGTTGCCGGTAAGCCTCATCGGAGGATTCTACCAGGACGGAACGGCGGGTACGGTGGCATATGATTCCGAAGGAAACATCTATCAGTACCATGACATACTGGTCTCCATCGGCAACAACAGCTACAACGACCAGACCAGCCTGGCATCTTTCCCCTCCAATGTCCCGGTGAAATGCCATCTTCTTATCCGCAACGTCGATCCGGAGGCCACGTTCAAAGATCAAGCTCTGTGTGCTGAGCGATGCCTTGGACATCAGGACAAGCGGGATCTGTTTCCATATCGATAACGTGAATTTCAGGAATTAGCCCAACCGCAATAACTTATATTGCTGCCGTCTTTTCCGAAAGGGCGGCAGTATTTTTTTTCTGATGGGTGAAAGTGGCGGTGGGATCGAAGAGGTTCCGCACAATTAGCCGAGTCACGTTGCTGAAAATCAGAGAGTTTACTATTATTTTAGTTAGGGTTCAAATTGCTAGGGTGTTAATTTTGTTTTAGGGCTGTATCATGCTTGCCTAGAGGTGGTACATTGCGATTTATTAATTGATATAATCAAATACAATAATAAGTTTCTAATAATGGTTTAAAAACATGCTTTAATATGTTTGTTTGGCTTGATTTTGTAGTATAAATAGGTCTAGACCAAATATTTATTAGGTATGAATATGGCAGACTTATCTAACAAAAATTTACTCTCATTATCAAGCGAAGAGCTCATTTCAATAATTGAGGAGCAGAAGAGACAGTTGGAAGAACAGAACCAGTTGCTGGCAGACCAAGCTGCGAAAATCGACGAGCTAGAGGAAGACTTTATAAAAAAACATCATTTCCAGACCTTGCTGAACGAGTTGCTGGGTTCAAGTTCAGAACAGTAATAATAGGTTTGTTGTTATCCCTTATAATCAGAAGGGGGTTGAGCCTAAGAGCCGCTCAGGGCGTCCTGGAAGATCTTTAAGATGGTGATGTGATTGGTGGTAGCGTAAAGCTGAAGGTATTCTACCTGGCGGGAGGTATCTTGTCTGGCTTCTAATGCTACTGAGCTTAAGCAACGAGAAAAGATGATGGCTGTCTTCATAACTGTTTTGATGATACGCTTTGAATTAAAAAATAAATGTTTCTACTGAAGTTCACCGATAATTCAACAAAGTTGGCGAGTCGTTTGGCAGAACCGACTGTGGGTGTTTCTACTGAAGTTCACCGATAGTTGGCGAGTCGTTTGGCAGAACCGACTGTGGGTGTTATCTTTGCAATGTGACATGGCCTTCGGGCTATGTACGCCCCGAGGTCGGTTATCACTGGCCTCTTTTTTTATCTCTCTCAGTCGGATGTGTTTGCAGGTATCAAAAATAATTCCTGTCTTTGCAGAAGACACGTAAAGATATATTTAGATTCTTTGAATTCTCGTTCTTCTTCTACAGCAAGAGCACGACCCGCCACATGCCCATGTAGAGGGAAATGGCGGAATGGCCAAGTTTGAGTGGAATGGGACGGAGTTCGCCCTTGTTGAGCGCCACGGCATTAAGACTGGAGACTTCAAGAAGATCAAGGCGGTTATTGATGAAAATGCCGACATCATCATCGCCCAATGCAGCAAGCACTTCAACCAGTAAAAGGAGGTGAGTTATGAAGATTACAGAAATAAGGTTCAGCGGTGACCAGATATTCGGTCCCGACGAGAAGGGACAGGTTTACAGCCAGTCTCTGCTCTGGTATCCCAGGCTTAAAGAGGCTTCACCAGAGGAGGGGATAAGTATACCTTTGGCTTTGACGGAATTCACTGGCGGAATCTGGATGAGGACGTCTGCTTTGAGAGCTTTGTATATGAGGACGCGCAGCCCTCGGCAATACAGCGGTTCTTCCTCACGCACAAAGAAATCAATGTGGCCGAATTTGCCCGTTCTATCGGAATGAACGCCACGCTACTGCGGAACTTCATCAACGGTTTCAAGAAGCCTTCCGCAGATAGAGAGAAGGCCATACTGGCGCACATTCATAGCTTGGGTCAAGAATTAATGGCTGCTGATTTCTAAAAAAGGACACTGGAATCACCAGTGCCCTTTTTAGACTTCCTTTTATTGTCCAACCAGAGGTCATTCTCCATCTCTTTCTTCCATCTCACAATAGCATCTTTTCTGGTTTGCAACCGGTTTTTATTCTGTCTTCTCATCTGTAAGATAAGGATTATTCTCTTGTCCTTGTGCAAATAGAGCCGCTGTGGGATGTTGGGATAGATTGCTTTTGTCAGTGGGAGATTGTATTCAATTCTATCCCCACCCAATACAAACAAAAAAACCATCACAGAGGGTTGTGACGGGTATATAGAGAGTTTTGTCTGTGAGATTGATCGTAGTCAATCAAGACGTATGTTGTGTTGAATTGGTAGCGGGAGTGGGGCATGATCCCACGACCTCCGGATTATGAATCCGACGCTCTAACCAGCTGAGCTACCCCGCCATCCTTTTGGCAATAAAAACGCATCAAATCCATCGCTGGTGATGCGTCTTAGTAGAGATAGGAGGACTCGAACCCCCACTGACAGAGCCAGAATCTGGAGTGCTACCATTACACCATATCTCTGTGAATTGTCCGTTTTTCAAACGGGACTGCAAAGATAGTGGTCTTTTGTGAAAGTGCAAGCGAATCCGGGAAAAA
>CAJOLJ010000109.1 GCA_905235445.1 uncultured Bacteroidales bacterium | reverse complement strand
CAGTAGAAAGAAATCATTCTTTTTCCACTACTCCGTGTCTACTTTTACGAGAGCATCAATGGGTCTGAAAAGTGTCATGGCGATGTGTCCCGTTGTTGGGAGGAAAAGGCCTGGAAATGATTCTTGCTGAAGGTGGAACGCTATAAGGAGCAGCGAAAGAAAAGCTCCTTGCGAAACTTAAACTCGTCCTTTTAGCACTCTAGCCAAATATGGTCTAGATATTCTTTGGGAAAGAAAAATGTTCACTAACTTTGCCAAAGAACTGCGGCACTTCGATCAGATTATTCAAGCCGTGTTCATCCAGGCAACCAAAGACAACAAAGGGGGCAGGGACGGGCTGTACTGCGCCCTCGTGAAATCAGTCCTCGTCGCTAAAGATTACTTTTTCCCGGAAGCAGATAGGTTATGCTCCCCAGGCGGCGATGCATGGCTTCTTATGCAAAATGATAGACTATGGAAAAGATGAAACTTAACAACGGACACCTGATTCCGTCACTTGGATTCGGGACGTTCCTCACCCCGGACGGTGATGTCTGCGTGAACTCTGTCCGTCATGCCCTCCAGTGCGGCTATACCCATATCGATACGGCAGCCGTCTACAGAAACGAGAAGAGCGTTGGGGAAGGCATCCGCCTCAGCGGGGTGAAAAGAGAGGACATATTCGTAACGAGCAAGGTATGGAACACGGAAAGGGGTTACGACAAGACTCTCAGGGCTTTTGACAAAACAATGTCGGACCTCGGCCTTGACTACCTGGACCTCTACCTCATTCACTGGCCTGCCAACGCAAAGCAGTTCGGGGACGGTGCCCACAAACTGAACATCGATACCTGGAAGGCGATGGAGAGACTCTGCAGGGAGGGACGTGTCCGCTCGATCGGGCTTAGCAACTTCATGCCCCACCATGCCCGTCCCCTCCTGGACGCGGCAGAAATCATGCCCGCAGTTGACCAGATAGAGTTCCATCCCGGTTTCAAGCAGGAAGAGTGCGTCTCCTTCTGTAAGGATAGAGGCATCCTCGTGGAGGCCTGGAGTCCCCTTGGAAGGGGCAAGATTCTTGACAATGAGACCCTCAAGGCTCTCGCCTCTAAGTACGGAAAGACCGTAGCCCAGGTCGTCATCCGCTTTGTCATGCAGTGCGGGGTCCTGCCTCTTGTGAAATCCATCACCCCGAGCCGCATCGAGGAGAACCTGAGGGTGTTCGACTTCCTCCTTGACAAGGAAGACATGGCCATCATAGATGCCACTGAAATGGGCCGTGTGGGGTCAGATCCCGATACGGCAGCGTTCTAGATACCAAACATCACACGCTATGATAAAAATGTACGTCATGCACACCTGTCCCGACTGCGAGTATGTCGAGAAACAGGTCCAGGGCAAAGCGAACTTCGAAGTCATCGATATAGGCACCCACGTAAGGTATCTCAAGGAGTTCCTGAAACTTCGTGACACCCACCCTGCTTTCGACGAGGCAAAGGCCATAGACGACCTGGGAATTCCCTGCTATGTTCTTGAGGACGGTTCCGTTACACTATATTCCAAGGATGTGGGACTGGAGCCCCGGCCCCAGACGGACGGTCCAGCCTGCAGCATTGACGGCAGGGGCTGCTGATGACTTCCTGAAAACGAAAGACGTCCATCTTCCGGATCTTTGGAGGGTGGACGCCTTGTTTTACTGGAAAAGAACGGCTCAGTTGGATTCCTTGAGAAGGATTTCCTATGATGGACCGCTCAGTACTTTATT
This sequence comes from uncultured Bacteroidales bacterium, assembly GCA_905235445.1. GTDB lineage: Bacteria > Bacteroidota > Bacteroidia > Bacteroidales > UBA932 > Cryptobacteroides. The sequence goes on along the minus strand of CAJOLJ010000109.1, from coordinate 8,013 downwards.
TTGGAATATTCTTTGTTAATTTGTGCTTGGCACACAGATGGTATGCCTAGAATGCAGTATACACACGCAATGACACCCTCCTCCATGACAAAGGAAAGAAGACCCTCGTTAGGGGACTGCGGAAGAAAGCTTCCTTCAAGGCTTCCCTCCGTCCTTCTTCTGCTTCTTTTTGTCCTTCCGCTTAGCTTGTGCCTTGTATCGTGCAAGGGGGCCCTCGGCAAGGAAGAGAGCCTTCCCGTAAAACTGGAGCGTACCCTTTCCCAGACAAGTGAACTTGGAGTGGTGCAGTACAAGCTCCGCAAAGTCGTGAAGGCAAACGATGACCAGTGGTACAAGCTGGGTGAGAGGAAGATACTGTACAGCTGTGCAGCCTACATCAAGGCCGGAGTTGACCTTCGGGAGTTCTCCCCACAGGACGTGGAACTTACCCCGGAGGGGAAAGTCATCGTTACCATGCCGCATGCCAAGGTGCTGTCAGTGGATATCCCGCTGGACGAGATAGTCCTTGCCTATGAGCAGGTGACCCTTCTTCGGGCGCCTTTCAGCGCCGAGGAGAGGAACACCATTCTCAAGGAGGGGGAGCGCCAGATAAGGGAGGACATCCCCTCGCTCGGAATTCTTTCAAGTGCCGAGAGCCAGGCTTCCAAGTTCTTCGAAATACTTCTCCACGACATGGGATACAAGGATGTGGAAGTCATCTTCCGTGACAGCAAAATGAAAGGGGAGGGCAACTGATGGGACGCTCAGGCAATAAAAGAACTCTCGGGGACAGGATAGCCAGGGCCCTCGTGCCCTATCTTCTGGCCTTGGTGGCACTTCTTGTCGTCATCCTCGTTTTGTTCCTGAAAAAGGACAGGCCATGGCCCGGTATCTTCCGTCCACACACCATCCAGGTGGAAAGGACCAAGGCTGTCGTGGAGGACATCCGAGCCATGAGTGAACTGACAACCGCTTGCTATTATGAGGAGGTGGTCCTGAAAGGGAACAAGGGTTCCGATGAACTGGTGCTCATCGCGAAAGGAACGGTAAGGGCCGGAGTGGACCTTGGCAAGATGAGTGAATGGGACCTGAAGTTCTCGGGGGACACCGCATATGTCCACCTGCCCCAGGCCCAGTACCTTGATATCATCATAAATCCTTCCGATTTCGAAGTGTTCGTCCAGAAGGGTACATGGTCGGACGAACAGGTAGGCCGAGTGAAGTCCGGGGCAAGGGCACGCCTTGTCAGGGGTGCCGAGGCCAATAATGTCAGGCAGAAGGCAGGACAGTATGCCGAGGAGTCGGTCAGGGCCCTTCTTCGTACCCTCGGTGTGAAAGAAGTCGTATTCATGGATGTCCCGCTCGTACTGTCGATGCCTTCCAAAGAGTGAACCCATGACCGACACCGCACATGAAAATAAGAGTGACTGAAGTCCTGTTGACTTACGGTCACTCTCTTTTTTGTGGGGCTGGCTTTGATGCCGTCCCCTCTATCATCGGTCATCCGAAATCAGGAGCCGGTTTCCCAAACAAGAAGGGAATGCTGGCCTTTATCGATATCGCTGGGGCAAAGCGGGAATGATTATGAGATTATGCGGATTTTCCCGACAAGGGGCAGCTCCTTGGTCTCACCCTTGACGGCGTTGATAATGCCTAGTATGGCAAGAATGAAGATAGCAATATTCAGAATCCATGCTACGGTGCCCAGTCCGTTGATTTTTCCGATAAGATATGTTCCGAGGCTGCAGATAAAGAGAATCAGGCCCTGGTTCACGTGGAAGCGGGCAAATTTCGAGTCCTTCCTGGCGAAAAGGGGAATCAGCACCAGTATGCCCAGATACGCAAGGACAGACATCCATTTGTTGGCGCTGGCGTCAGCCGGGTCGGGTGCATCCAGGGGGACGGCTGCGGGTGAGAGGGGGGCGCTGGCCTCTTGCACGGGTGCGTTATCACCTACGGGAGCCTCAGCTGCCGGGACCTCTGCCGGGGCTATCTCCTTGTGAGCCTGTATGGCTGCGGTGATTTCATCCAGCATTTTCTTGCTGACATTGGAGAAGCGGAGCTCCTTTCCGTTCACCAGCTTAATGGTGAGGCCGGCAAGGCCATACTTTGAACAACTGTCAATTTCGGAGGGATCGATAGACCAGCCCTGGTCCATCATGGCCATGGGATTGTCGGGCAGCCAATAAATCTTGTTCTGGGTAAATGCAAGCCTTCCGTTGGAAGAACTCAATTTGGTGAAGTTGAAAGCAGGAGTGAAACATTCCTGAATGTCCGGTTCGACCTGGGACTGAACGAAAGTGAGGGGTAACTGTTCCATAGGCTTAATTGTTTAAGTAGTCACAAAAATAAGATATTTTTCCCAGTAACCAAATGATTTCTTGGCTTTTTTGAAAGTGGGGGAGATGTGTTTGAAGACTTGGTCCACCCTATGACCCTGCCCACCATGCAAAAAAAGAGTGGCCAAAGCAGTATTGACTTTTGGCCACCCTCAATCTCTTATGGAGGCGCACCTGGGAGTTTGCCTAGTCCGTGTTACCCACGAACTCCCTCATCATGGAAGTGCGAGGAATCTCCTTGTCCGGAACCGGCGTGAAGTAATGCAGGAACTGAAGAAGGCGGTGAGCCTCGCTGTACTGCGGACAGTTCTTGGGAACCATCGAGAGAACCTGCTCCGCATGGTTGCGGATGACCGCAAACTCCACAAGGTATGCGGAGTTGAACAGTACGTCAGCGCTCTCCTGGTAGGGATAGATCCACTTGACCTCGGCCCTTCGGACGTTCGGCCACTGGGTTATCGTCTCCATCGGGGTGAAGGCCCCGCTGTTGTAGTCCCTGATTATCCTGCGCAGAAGCCTGTTGTCGGAGGTGGGGATGCAGTTGTGGTCGTCGAGGGAAATGCTCGTTATGGTGTTAATGAAGATCCTGAACTTCAGTTTCTCATCCACCAAGTTGGTGAGTGCAGGGTTCAAGGCATGGATTCCCTCGATAAGAAGGATGCTCCCCTCGGTGAGCTGCAGAGTCTTGCCGTTATACTCCCTTAGGCCCGTCACGAAATTGAACTGGGGAACCTCGACGGCCTCTCCCGAGAGAAGTTTCAGCACATCCTGCTGCAGGTAGTCGTGGTCCACGGTATCGAAGTTGTCGAAATCAAAGCTCCCGTCCGGGAACCTGGGGGTGTCGAGCCTGTTGACGAAGTAATCGTCGGTCGAGAAGAACTCCGGCTTGAGGCCGCAGGCTTTCAGCTGGATGGCGAGCCTGTTGCAGAATGTGGTCTTGCCGGAGGAACTCGGTCCGGTGATGAGGACCAGCTTGATGGGCTGCTCCGAGCGGAAGCGACGGTCGATCTCCTCGGCTATCTGGACGATCTTCTTCTCCTGGAGCGCCTCTGACACCTGTATCAGCTCGGTGCCCCTGCCGTTCTGGCAGGCATAGTTGACGTCTCCCACGTTCCTCAGTCCCATTATCGTATTCCATCGGAGACTCTCCTTGAACACGTCGAAGGTCTTTGGCTGGTGCTCGTAGTAGGCCAGGCGGTCAGGTGAGTGACGGTCGGGGATGCGAAGGAGCATCCCTTCCTGGAACTTCTCCAGGCACCAGACCTTGAGGTAACCCGTCGAGGGGACCACGGCATCATAGTAGTAGTCCGCGGAATCCTCCAGAGTGTAGTAGGTGATGTACACCTCCCCGGTAGTCTGCAGGAGCTTGATCTTGTCCTCGTAGCCAAGTCCGCGGAAGATTTCGAAAACCTCCTCGGCCTCCGCCTCGTGGCGGTAGAACGGCAGGTCCTTTTCCACCAGGGTCTTCATGTGAGCCCTCAGGAGCTCGACCTCCTCCTGGGTGACCTCCGTGCCGTCATTTTTCTCCAGGACGCAGTAGAACCCTTTCGAAATGGGCCTTCGCACTACGACCTTCGCCCCTGGGAGCAGGTCCTTGGCAGCTTTCACCAGAAGGAAGCAAAGGCTGCGGGAATAGACGTTCCTCCCGGAGTAGTCGCTGTAGTCTAGGTACTCGATTGTCATGGAATGGTAGGCCCTGAACTTCAGTCCCTCCGGGACATTGTTCACTTTGGCGCAGAGGATGGGACTGGGCTGGGGGAAATCGAATGAATACAGCATCTCCAGAAGTGAAGTACCTTCGGGGAAGGTCTTTTTCGTCTGGGTGTTCTTGCACAGTACGCGGATCATGGCGGCAGATATCTAATAGGGAAAGGGGTGGATATTTGTTGTGGCAAAGATACAAAGAAAATCCCCGGAATATGCCCCCGAGGGGACATTCTTTCCGGGGAAAATCATTGGTGCAGGGCCATTATCCGTCAATTTCGGCGGTGGGGACCGTTTCTCCCTCTGCAGGGACCTCGGCACTCACCTCGGTATTCTCGACCTTGGCCTTGTGGAAAGGATGGCCGGGGATCCTGTCGGTGAAGTACAGGAAGCCCAGTCCCAGGACAATCACGGCGACAAGGCTCCAGATGATGGTCTTCCAGGTCGCTTTCTTGCGCTCCTCGGGATCGATGGCCGTAAGTTTGGGATACTTGGCCATGCTGGTGAGGGAAGCGGCGAACTTCTGGCGTACGTAGGAGGCTGCGTTGATGGCCCAGCCGTTTGCGTTGAGCATGGGACCTACGTCACGTCTGCGGAGTTTCCTCCAGGTGATGATGACCGAAGGACCGGATATGACGAGCATGATGCCGATAAGGACAAGGATGACTTTCCACACTCCCAGTCCCGCGGCTCCCTTGGCGAGGGATACGATGGCTGTACTGAGGTAAGCTATCGCCATGCCGATGGCGGCGAAGATACCTGCAAACTTGGCGATATCGAAACTCGATGCCTTTGCGGGGGCTGCGGCCCCGGCAACGGGTGCCGAGGTGGCTGCGTCAGCCTCGGCGGTAAGGCCTGCGAGGGAATTTGCGTTCTTTTCCTCGACGGATTTTCCGAACTTATCGGAAATCCATTTCCCGACTTTCTTGTACGGGGCCCAGAAAGCCTGCCTCAGACTGATGGGGTTGTCCACTATCTTGGTCACCACTGCATCCCAGTCCACACCGTCCCTGTCATAGAAGACGGCGTTGCGGCCCACCTTGAGGGCACCGGTGTCACCGTTGGTGAGAACGGCTGCGATGTTCATGGAGGCGCCTTTTACCTTGGAGGTGCAGGCGCAGTACAGGATGTACATCCCGGACTGGGCGGCCATGTCGGCATGCTTGCCCATGTCCTCGACCTTGATGCAGAGGTCGGTGGACCTCTGGTCTATGAAGAGGCGGCCAGCCTGGAAGACAGCCTTCTCCTTCTTTCCGTAGAAGTCAATGAAAGAAACGTAGTTGTTCAGGAAGGTATAGAAGTCCCTGTACAGGCGCACGAGCTTGTCCACGCTCTCGATCGAGAGCGCCTCCTCCTCCAGGGCCTTGTCCTTGGCGATGAGATCGAGAAGGGCCCCTTTCCTGTCTTCGGCGAGGATTGAAGTGACCTTATCGATTCCGAGGGCCTCGACCTTGGCTCCTTTCTTGGCTCCCTGCCATGCCTTGAAGGGGCCGAGCTTTGCAAGAATGGCTTTCCACATGCCCTCGTCCAGTGTCTTCTCACCGGGGAAGAGGACATCGAGGACAGCGGATTTGAGGTTGTTGAAAGCACCCTGCCATGAAGGGTTCACTCCCTCCTCGAGGTTCAGTACGCCTTCCTTGTCGGGACGGGCGAGAGGATAGGTGGCGATTTCGCCCTCCTGGGCGGTAAGGCTGCCTGCGGAGATTTCCCCGATCTTCTGCACCTGGACATCGAGTGCGTCAAGGGCTGCCTCGTCGAACGCTATGAGTTTGCAGCGCAGGAAGAAATCCTCGACCTTGTCGGCTATGGCCTCGACGGCCCCGACGGCAGCCTCAGTCCCGTCCCCGAAGGGGAAGATATTCTCCTTGTCGGCCAGGGATGCGTCAATCCATGCCTTGTAGTCGGCGCACTCCCCGTAGAATGCCTCGATACTCTCGGCGGTGGCTCCCTCCACCCCGCTTCGGTCGGTGCTCCCGCCGATGCATGCGACAGTGTCGGTGATAAGGGAAGAGAGGGCCTCGTCCCCACCTGCGGATGCGGGGGTGATGATGCCGTCACCGTTGAAGAGGGTCCCTGCGAAAATCTTCACGTTGTCTGAAGTCTCTGCCAGGCTGATGGAGTCCTTCTCAATTCCCAGGTTGGAGAGAATCTGTTTGGCGGAAGCCAGGAGCTTGGCACCGGTCTGTGTCTCGGTATTGAACTCCGACAGGGGGATGAAGTCCTCTCTCTTGAGCAGGTTGTCGGGGCTCTTGATGGCGGAGCATAGCCAGGAGGCGGTGGCTATTACCTCGTCGGTGCGGATTTTCCCGTCACCGTTGGTATCCATCAGATTCAGGCTCTTCTGGTCGAATTCCAGCCCGTTTGTAGGACAGCTCAGCACAGTCCAGAGCTTCTTGTCCAGCTCCCCAAGGTGGCGGATGTCCTCGCCGGAGGTGATTTTCACCCGTGCGGCCCCACCTATGGAAGTGAACTGCCAGTCGTAGCCACTGTTTTTCTTGTCTTTCTTTTTCATATCAATTGGATTGTGTGTTTTATATGTGATGCGCTGTATGTGGTCAAGGGTACGAAAAAGCGGGGATGGGCCCCTGCAGGGGGCCGTTTTCACAAATTTCGTAAAAAAATCCGTATGCTATCCCACTATGGAAGGCAGGTGAGGGAAAAATATTCTTTTCACCGGGCAACCCCTCTTGGCTTTTGTTCCTTCGGGGCGCTTGGGACAGGGACAGGGGAACCCCCTTCCAGGGTGCCTTTTTTCGTTATCTTATAGCCAATCACCGCCACGAGGAAACTCATTATCGGGCTTATCATGTTGAAGAAGCAGAAGGGGAGGTATGTGAGAGTCGGGACGCTCAGTATCGTGGCCTGGGTCATGCCGCAGGAAGACCAGGGGTAGAGGGGAGAGGTCACGGTGGCTGAGTCCTCGACGCTTCGGCTCAGTAGCTTTTCCTCGTAGCCACGGTCCTTGTAGATGTCACCGAAGACATTGGAAGTGAGGATGATGGAAAGGTACTGGTCGGAGACGATTCCGTTGAGGGCACTTCCGGTGAAGACCGTGCATCCGACAAGACCAGCACGGCTCCGGGTGAGGGGAGTGAACAGGGAGGTTATTCTCCCTATCATGCCGCTTGCCTTGAGGCATCCCCCGAAACACATTGCGCAGATTATGAGGTACACCGTATTGAGCATGCCGAGCATGCCCCTCGAGGAGACTAGCTCGTTGACCTCGGGGTTGCCGGTTTCCAGGGTAACGGAGTTGTAGATGGTCTCCACCACTCCGGCGAAAAGCACTTTGGAGCGGGGACCGTCCACCAGTTTGAGCCCGATAGTGTGGATGATGTCAGGCTGGAATATGAGTGCTGCCACCGCGGCAAGCATGGTGGACAGCGCCAGGACTATTAAGGCGGGCATCTTCCTCGCTATCATCACCGCCGTAAGGACCGGGACAATCAGCACCCACGGGGTTATGTTGAATGTGTCCGAGAGTGCCGAAGTGTACTGGGTGATGACTGAGTTGTCGGAAGGGGAGTGGGAGAGTCCGAGGATTGTGAAAAGAATGAGCGCGATGCAGATTGAGGGGACCGTAGTCACCATCATATACCGTATATGGGTGAAGAGCGGGACCTTGTTTATGGAGGAGGCCATGACCGTCGTGTCGGACAGGGGTGACATCTTGTCCCCGAAGTATGCCCCGGATATGATGGCACCCGCAATCATTCCCTCGGAGAACCCCTGGGCTTTCCCGATGCCCATGAGGGCGATGCCGATCGTCGCGATTGTAGTCCATGAACTTCCTATCATGATGGATACGAGGGCGCAGATTACGCAGGCGGTCAGCAGGAAGAATCTCGGGGAAATTATCTTTACTCCGTAGTATATGAACGTAGGGACAATCCCGCTCATTGTCCATGTCCCCGATATCGCACCGATGAGGAAAAGGATGACGATGGCCGTGGTCACGTCACCGATGTTGCCTTTCATCTCCTTCTCGAAT
>CAJOLJ010000108.1 GCA_905235445.1 uncultured Bacteroidales bacterium | reverse complement strand
GTTGCATCGCCTGAGATGACGGATGGGCTGGAATTCAGCCTTCTTGACGCCTGGATGGAGGACCTTGACTGCGATTCGCATCCGGGGCACCACCTCCACATAAGCGACATCCCGCAGCGTCCCGTCCAGGAACTGTGCCTGGACCTCGGGATGACCGGGGTCGGAGGCTATGACAGCTGGGGCTCCAGGCCCGAGACCCGAAGGACCCTCTGGCCCACCGGAAGCTACAGCGCTTCTTTCGCACTCCTGCCTGCAGGCACAATGAAAAGGGCCAAGGCGGCAAGGACCTCCTTCTTCCCTCCCGCCAAGTCACAGGGCGAATGACAACCTCATGCCGGGAACTGACGCTCCAGGCCCTAGGCCTTGGGCAAAACAGAAAGGGCCGCATCCCGGAGGGTGCAGCCCTTTAATTCTGTTGGAATCCCTGCTTTGCCACTATTCCTTATTGTCTGTTGTGGGACGCAGGAACAGGAGCTGGGAAGCCACCGCCAGGAGGGCGACCGCCCCGAATATCGCGAAGGCGAGCCGTCCTTCATCTTCCCGAGGATCTCGGTGCAGAAGGCTCCCATCAGCACTCCCACCATGTTGATGACCCCGTAGGCCGTGGCACGGAGCCTCGTGGGGACGAACTGGCAGAGGATGGGCATATTGTTGGTGTCGAACATCCCATAGCCTATCCCGAAAATGAGACCGGCGAGGATGAGTGCGAAGTATCCCTGCCCAAGTCCGAGCAGCACCAGTGCCGGAATCATCAGTCCCAGTCCGATGGATGAAGTGTAAACCCTACCTTTCAGGTTCCTCTTCACCCACCGGTCGGAAAGCGGTCCTCCGACCATGACCCCGATGAAGGATGCGACGGCGATTGTGATGGTGGAGATTGGGCCTGCCTGGTCCATGGGGATGGCAAGACGGTCATGGAAGAGGGTCGGAAGCCAGTTCTTCGCTCCCCAGCCGGGGATGGAGGCGGAGGCGAAGAAGAATATAATGACCCAGAATGCCATGTTGGAAAATATCATGGCGAAGCTCTTCCCGACCGGGATCTTCGCTGAGGCAGCCGCCTTCTTTTCCTCCTCGGTAGCGGGGGCCCTGCGGATGTCCCTGAGCAGGAAAATGAGCACCACCGCGTACAGCACCCCTACGATGCCGAACCAGTGGAAGGTCTGCTGCCAGGAGAGCATCGTCGCCAGCTTGGCTCCGAACCCGCCTATTGCCTGCCCGAAATACAGTCCTGTCGTATGTATGCCGATTGCCAGGCCACGGGATTTCCCGGTATGGTACTCCGCAATGAGGGAGAGGCTGGAAGGGATGTACAGGGCCTCGCTCACTCCCATCACTGCCCTCAGCCAGTACAGCTGGTTGAAGGATGAGCAGTGACCCATTGCCAGGGTGACCGCCGACCATACCCCGAGGGACCCCACCACGAGCCATTTCCTGGAGAGGCGGTCCGCTATTGACCCTGCGAAGGGGCTGACGAAGGCGTAGATCCACATGAAAATGGCCATGAGCCTTCCGAAATTCTGGGCCTCGTTGAGTTCGGCGATGTCCAGTTTCATGGCATCCTGCATGGTGGAGAGCATCTGGCGGTCCATGTAGTTCAGGAATGCGACGACCCACAGCAGCGCCACCACCACCCATGGGTAAGCTTTCTTGAGTTTCTCAGTCATAGAAGTTCTCAGTAAGTGAATTTAAAGGTTTTGGGGCTTCTGACACCTGGCTTGATTTCCCCGCCGGTGACTATGGCTTCTTTCCCGTTCACTGCAACTCCGGGGCCTGCCAGGGCGCAGTCGGGACTCATTCCGAGGGAGGACCAGGACGCTGAGAGGGGATCGAAAACGAACACCTCGCTTCTGAAATGATATTCCCAAGGTTCCTTGGAAAGATAGGGTATGCGGTCCTCGGGTGTATTGCGAAGGGCCCTTTCGAATACGGCCTTGTCCACTCCTCCCACGACCATGAACTTACCATCGGGAAGGGGGACTCCCGTACTCCCTACGAATGTCCCTCCGTCAGGAACCCCTGGAGCGTCGCCCCATGTCTTCTCGCGGAAGTCGTAGACGTAGCCCTTCACGGGGGAGAGAAGGGTGGAGGGGTTGAAACCACCCCAGACATAAAGCAGGTCACCCGAGCAGAATGCGACGCACTGGACCAAGGGCTCGGGTAGGTCAGAGACCTTCTCCCAGGTGCTGTCGGGTTGGCACACAAGGACGGCAGTGAGCCCGTCGGGGCCGCTCTGTCCTCCTACGAGAACAGGGGAACCCTTGTGCATGGTCCATCCTGCCTGCTCGACGGGGAAGGGAAGGGAGGGAAGTTCAGTGAGGACTGTCTCGGACTTTCCCGTGACTCTCAAGGACAGGACTTTGTCTGTGGTGTTTCCCCGGACATTGCCTCCTGCAAGTATGAGTCCGCCGTCCAGGAAGAATGTGGCCCCGTATGCGGTAGAGTCCGGCAGCATCGCTGCGTGCTGCCACTCACCTCCGTTCTCGAGGTCGAGGACCCAGATGTCGCGGTAGACTTTCTTGGCTCCTCCCTCCAGGAGGGGAGCGTCAGGGAAGTTGGCCCCGCCTCCTACGACCAGGTGGCCAGCGGCCACCCCGCAGAAGGGTGCGGAGACCCCCTTGGCATAAGCCCTGTCCGGAATGGGCGGAAGGGCGGTTGTCGTGATGTCTTTCATTTCAGTATTGTTGCATCCTGCCATAAGCAGGAACAGGCCGGCAGACAGCGCTGCCGGCAATGTCCATTTCATTTCGTTTGCCTGGATTTACGATGAGGAAGCGTCAGGTTGCCTGGCATATAATCTCGTCACTTGCCTGCGGAAAGGATTTCATCATAGAGGTCGCATGAGAGCAAGAGCATGCGGGGAACGTGGAAGGGACCCTTGAACAGGTTGCCCTTCGCCCTGTGGGCGGGGGTGCCGTCCCTGTGCAGGTATCCGTACCACTCTCCGTACTCGGGGTCCGGGAAATGCTTGAACGCAAACTCATATGCCTTGCGGTGCATTTCCAGGTACTTCGCCTCGCCCGTGGCCTCGTAGGCATAGAGTCCCGCAAGGATGGTCTCGCACTGTGGCCACCAGAATTTCATGTCCTGGGAGTAGTCCTGGTTGGGGAAACCCTTGCAGTCGCGGAAGTTGATCATCCCTCCGTACGGCTCGTCCCATCCCCAGTCCCAGGCCCAGTCGATAATGGTGGTCCCCATCTTCACGAGGGCGGGATCCCAGCCCCTCTGCTTGGCTATCTGGAGGATGAACCATCCGGTCTCCATGCAGTGCCCGGGGTTGATGGTGCGGCCCATCAGGGTGTCGAGGAATTCCCCGTCCGGTCCCACTGTCTCGAGGATCGTCCTGTACTCATGGTTCATGAAGTACTTGCCCAGGGCCTGGATGGAAGAGTCGATCTCCCTGTCCAGTGAAGGGTCGTCCACCACTTGCCTGAGGACATTGATGACGTTTATGAACATCATGGTCTCGGAATGCCCCCGGGCCTCGAAAAGGTACTTGGGGGTTATCGCACCGGGGGTGGAGAGGACTTTCATGGTCCTCAGGAGGAGCTGATGGGCCTTCTTCGCATAGGACATCTCCCCGGAAGCCTTGGCATACTCAGCCATGGCTATGATGGCGAAGCACTCCGAGAAAATGTAGCGACGGCGGCGAAGGGGCTTTCCTTCCGCCGTGACCGAGAAGAACATCCTGCCATCGGTATCGAAGCAGTGCTTCTCAATGAACTGGAGGCAGCTTCTGGAAGCCTCAAGGAACTGTCTGTCATGCAGTTTTTCGAAGGCCAGAGCTGCAACGTAGGCGAATCTTCCCTGGAACCACACGGACTTCGTACTGTCCATCAGTGTACCGTCCCTGTCAAGGCAGGTGTACACTCCTCCGTTTTCCCTGTCCAGGCCGAATTTCATCCAGAAGGGAAGGACGTCCCCCACAAGGGATCCGTAGTTGCGATTTCGGCACTCACGCAGGTATTTCAGTTCGTCCCTGTCCATACCCGTCCTAGAACTTATTGCACCTCCCGAAGAAACCTATCTCCTCGAGCTGTCCCTTCATAATGGCCTCCTCCTCGTCAGTCATGTTGCGGAATGGCACCCTGTTGGGGCCGAGATCCAGGCCGATGAGCTTCATGATCCTCTTCCCTGCAACGATGTTGCCCCGGAAATTGCAGATGACATTGATGACCGCCTGGCTGAAGTTCTGTTTCTCCCGGGCGCTCTCGATGTCACCCTCGTTCCAGGCCTTGATGATACCGGTGAGTTCCCTGCCGTTGTAGTTGGTGGTCCCACCGATGCCGCCCCGGGCGCCGCCCTGGGCAAGGGAGGGGAGGATGGTCTCGTCCTGTCCGTGGAGCATGTCGTACTTGCCGTCCTTATAGAGGCGGCACTGGTTGTACTCGTAGAGGCTCTCGAAAGTGTACTTGATCCCGGCAAAGTTGGGAATCCTCCCGTCGACGGCCTTCAGAAGGTCGAGCATGGGGAGGAAAGCCCCGTTGAATGCGGGAATGTGATAGTAGTAGAAGGGGAGTGAGGGAGCGGCTGCGGCTATGGTCTCGCAGTATTTGACGAGCTCCTCGATGCGCCCGATCTTCGGGAATGGCGGAGCCATGGAGCCTATGCCCCAGGCACCGATTTTCTCTGCATGGCGGGCAAGGTCCTCGCTTTCCCTCAAGCAGCAGCTCCCGACATGGACGATTACCTTGAACCCTTCGGGAACAGCCGCCATCCAGGCCTCGGCCACTGCCTTCCTCTCGTCGGGGGTCAGCATGTAGCCCTCACCGGAGGAGCCGTTGATGAATACGCCCACGAGGCCGTTCTTTGCGAGCATTGCCGCATAACGGGGGATGGGCTCGAGATTGATGTCCCCGTTCGGTTTCATCGGGGTGAACGGAGCATCCACAAGTCCTATGATCTTTTCCATAGCGATAGTGTGTATAATTAGTGGTTGTCGATTGTACTGGGTGAATTTTGGCGTGAGTGAGGTACGGGTGTCAGCCTCCGTAATAGCGGCTCCTGGCCACCAGGCAGGCTCCCAGCACCCCGCTTCCCCCATGTAAGGAGGATAGTCGTATTTCCGTGTCCTGGTTCACGAGCTGCAGGCAGTATTTGTTCACGGATATCTTCAGGGGCTGGAGCAGGTACTCCCCGGCATCGGCGAGGGCCCCGCCTATTACGACAAGGTCGGGATTGAAGAGGTTCATGAGCCCGGCGATATGCTTTCCAAGTTCCTGCCCTATGTTTTCCATGACCTCGATGCAGAGGATGTCCTCTTTCTTCAGGGCATCCATCGCCTCCGGCAAGGTAAGCGGTTCCTGCCTGTCCAGGACTCGGGGTCCGAGGATCGAGGACTCCCCGCCACGGATCCTCTCGGTGAGGTTACGGCAGAATGCCTGCCCGGAAATCTCCGTCTCCAGGCATCCTTTCTTGCCGCAGCGGCAAAGTATCTCATTGTCATACCCATAGACATGTCCGAACTCCCCGGCATAGCCGCTCTTTCCCAGGTATGGCTTGCCTTCCAGGAAGATGCCTACGCCCAGGCCCCAGTTCAGGTTGATGAAAATGACGTTGCCCATCTCGGGAGGGAGTCCGCCTTTGACGAAGGATGCGAATGCAATGGAATGGGTATCGTTGCTGAGCATGAAGGGAACGCCGATGCTCTCCGAAAGGACTTGCGAAAGGGGATTCTGGGTGAAGGCGAAGAAGGTGTTGCTCCGCCCGGTCGAGGTATTGACCCTCCCCGATACGTTGGCGCATGCCATCTTTATGTTGCCCCGGTACTCTTCCCACTGTGAGAGCTGGGAGGAGATGATGGAGACAAGGGATGACAGGGAGCGGGGAGTATCGTTCAGGTTGAAAGGTATCGAGACCTCGGGCAGGATCATTTCCCCGCTCAGGTCCACTATTCCCATGCCTATGGCGTTCTCGGTTATGTCCACCCCCAGGAAGGCGGCAGCGGCAGGGTTGAGTTCATATCTGTGGGGCTTGCGCCCGGATCCTCTTTCCACCGTCCCGATATCCAGCACGAGGCCTTCCTCACAGAGGGTGGAGATGAGTTTGGTGGCAGTCCCGATGCTCACGCCAAGACTCTCGGCCACCTCGGGGACAGTGCCTCCGCCGTGGCTTATCATGTGTGAGATTACAGGATTTGGGTTATTGTACATAGGTCCATCAATTTTCTACAAATATATGGCAATTTCTTTAAAAATGAAAAATATTTCCTAAAATTTCACCAAAAATTTACAAATTATTTTATATCAACAATAAATTCAAATAAAGCCGTGCCTCGCGAGTTCAATCTTGGAATATTTCATGCCCATAGGAGTTCTAATGCAAACGGAAGGCATCTTGGGATGAGAGCTTTACCATTGTGGTGCGGTAGCGTCACCTTTGCATTGATTGCTCCTTTCCTCATGTCAAATCACCTGTTCCCTGGCAGGGAAGAGCCATAAATTCACTTAAAAATAACGATAATCCCCATTTTATTTCAATAAAAATGAAAAAAATTGTATGTTTGTATCTCAAAACAAACAAAATATGACTCCTTTAACTGCAATCCTGGATAAATTCGAACTTCAGGGTCCCGTCCTGGAAGTCCGTCCCCTGGGAAACGGACTCATCAATGACACATACAAAGTCCTTACCCCGGACGGCTGCCCCGACTATGTCCTGCAGAGGATAAATAACGCCATCTTCACCGATGTCGACCTCCTTCAATCAAATATCGAGGCGGTGACAGGGCATATCCGATCCAAGCTTGTCGCGGCGGGGGAGAGCGACATTGACCGCAAGGTCCTTCGCTTCATTCCCGTCAAGGAGGGTGGCAAGACCTATTTCTTTGACTCCAAGTGCTACTGGAGGGTTTCCGTGTTCATCCCGGATTCATATACCTATCAGACCGTTGACCCACACTACTCCCGCTTCGCCGGGGAGGCTTTCGGACGGTTCGAGGCTTCACTCGCCGACATTCCCGACAAACTCGGGGAGACCATTCCCGACTTCCACAATATGGAACTGAGGGCCCGGCAGCTCAGGGAAGCCGTACAGGCCGACCCGGTAGGCAGGATGGCCGAGCCCGAGGTCAGGGCCATACTCGGGGAGATCCTGCGATATGAGGAGAAGATGTGCCTCGGAGAGAGGCTTCACCGGGAAGGGAAACTTCCCAAGAGAATCTGCCACTGCGACACCAAGGTCAACAACATGCTCTTCGATGCCCAGGGGAATGTCCTTTGCGTAATAGACCTCGATACCGTAATGCCGAGTTTCGTGTTCTCGGATTTCGGCGATTTCCTGCGCACAGCTGCCAACACCGTAGCCGAGGATGACCCCGAGTGGGAGAAGGTGGCCTTCCGCCACGACATCTTCGAGGCCTTTGCTGAAGGATATCTCCAGGGAGCGGCTTCTTTCCTCACCCCCGTGGAAAGGGAGAACCTCCCGTACGGTACGCTTCTTTTCCCCTACATGCAGGCGGTGCGCTTTTTCGCCGACTACATAAACGGGGACACCTATTATAAGATAAAGTATCCAGACCACAACCTGGTGCGCACCCGCAACCAGATGGCCCTGTTCCGTAGCGTCCTCGCTGATATGGACTACATGGCTGAGGTCATAGCAAAACTTAGTTAGCATAGAATACCGAACAAGATCCAAAAACCCGATACAAACTCTATATCATCATGAAAAACAAACTGATGGCACTATGTGCCTTTGTACTTCTGCTGGGTGCGTGCACTCCCAAGCAGGCCAGTTCGCCTTCCATCATACGCACCGATGTCCCCGAGCGTCCCGCAGGACAGCAGGACATGATCCAGTTCGCCGCCGACCCGATAGCTGACGTGGGAATCGGTGTAGTGGGACTGGGCATGAGGGGATCCGACGCTGTCGAGAGGCTCTCCTTCGTTCCCGGCTGCCACGTGGCGGCAGTATGTGACGTCGAACCCGACAGGGCCGAGAGGAGCCTCAAGTACCTTACCGACAAAGGTCTTTCCGCGAATTCCTACAGCGGGGAGGAGGAATCCTACAAGAAGCTCTGCGAGGACCCGTCGGTTGACCTGGTATACATCTGCACCGACTGGGTTCATCATGTTCCGGTGGCCCTTTACGCCATGGAAAACGGCAAGCACGTCGCGATCGAGGTTCCATCCGCTGAATCCCTACAGGCCTGCTGGGATCTTGTCAACACATCCGAGAGGACTCGCCGTCACTGCATGATCCTGGAGAACTGCTGCTACGATTTCTTTGAACTCACGGCCCTCGAGATGGCAAAGCAGGGAGTCTTCGGGGAGGTCATCCACGCCGAGGGGGCATACCTGCACAACCTCGACCCTTTCTGGAAGGCGTACTGGAATAACTGGAGGCTGGATTTCAACCAGACCCACAGGGGGGATCTCTATCCCACGCACGGGTTCGGACCGGTCTGCCAGGTCCTCAACATTCACAGGGGCGACCGCCTGAAAACCCTAGTCGCCATGGATACCGACCCCTTCAACGGTCCCAAGCACGTCGAGGCCCGCACCGGGGAGCCTTGCGATGACTTCAAGAACGGCGATGTCACGATGACGATGCTCCGCACCGAGAAGGGCAAATCCATCCTCGTCGAGCATGACGTCCTCACCCCGCGTCCCTACAACCGCATGTACCAGCTTGTCGGTACCGACGGCTATGCAGGCAAATATCCCGTCCAGGAAATATGCCTCCGTTCCGAAGGGGCCGAGAATGTCAATTACCAGAATCTCTCCGGCGAGAAGATTTACAGGGGAGAGAACCTTGAAAAGCTCATGGCACAGTACCGCAGCCCGATTCTCACCCCCGAGCTCGAGAAGATGGCCAAGGAAGTGGGTGGCCATGGCGGGATGGATTTCGTGATGGACTACCGTCTCGTCTACTGCCTCAATAACGGCCTTCCCCTCGATATGGACGTCTACGACCTAGCAGAGTGGTGCTGCGTCACAGAACTGTCCCGCATATCCCTTGACAACGGCTGCGTTCCCGTGGAAGTCCCCGATTTCACGAGGGGTGGCTGGAACAAAGTGAAAGGGTTCTCTTACGCTTTCGCAAAATAGGTCGACAGGCCCAAGAACAACTGACCCGACCCCTTCATGGGGCCGGGTTTAGTTATTTGATGCAGGGAGTGGATGGGGGTCTACCTGACCTCTGTTATGTACACTTTCCCGTCCTCTACCCTGAAACGTATGTTCTTTCCTCCGAAGGCCATGCCGTAGACTCTTTGGGGGTCGGAGTGGTATTGGGGACGGGGGTCCTGGGAAAGCAACTGCACGATAGCTTCGCAGTCCTTGCCCGGGAAGTGCTTTTTCAGGATCCCAGCGCCATCGGAGTCCACGCCCAAGGTCACCCACTCGTGCTCCTGCACGAACCCGCCCCTGGCATCAGGGAAAGAATCGCAGTAGGGGATATAGGGTTTGATGTCATAAACAGGGGTCCCGTCCATGAGGTCGGCTCCGCTTACCCTTATACTCAGTTTGCCTTTTCCCGACTCCACTTCTTCCACCTTCACGCAGGACAGCCCGATGGGATTCGGACGCTGGGGGGAGCGTGTCGCGAATACTCCCATCTGGACGTTGCCGCCGAGCCTTGGAGGCCGGACAGTGGGTCTTGAGGGTTTGTCGGAAGGGTGGTTGGCGCTGAAGGACCAGATGATCCAGATCCGGTCAAATCCCTCCAGCCCCCTCACGAATGAGGGGTCGCAGTAATCTGGCAGGAATACGATTTCCCCTTCAAGGGAAGGAGCAAGGCCGCTTTGGCGGGGAAGACCGAACTTCTCGCTCAGCGGTGAACGGAAAGTGGCTATGGGTTCTAGAGTCATGGGGTTGTTATAATATAAGGCGAGGTGGCCTCAGTGTCCCTGGGCCCCTGCAAATATAACTCTTCCTCCCAAAACCATGAACACTCCGGAAGGGATAATGGTTTTACTTGGTGCTCGTCATTTTTATTGAAAGAGAACGGTCCCCGGGGCGCCAGGGCCTCCCGAAGGGGCAGCACAAGTACGAGCGCGCAGATGTTTTTTGTATCTTTGTCGTCCCGTCGGTGGAACCCAGGCATGCCTTTTTCACTGCGCCCTGCCCCATAAAGACACCACAATCCATTGCCAATGAATATTTTGCACAAGATTCACATACATCCCGCACTGAGGGCCACAGCACTCCTACTTGCAATAGTGGTGACAAGTTGCCTTGTCCCCTCCTGCAACTTCGTTCGATCACTCGTGGAGAGGAAACAGCCGGCCGATACCACCCTGACTGTAGTCAAAGACACTGTCTATCCACTTGGTTTTCCGACG
>CAJOLJ010000107.1 GCA_905235445.1 uncultured Bacteroidales bacterium | reverse complement strand
GATGGATACCGGGCATCAATTAAAACAGGCTCAATCAGCGTATCCACATCCCAAGTAATCAGCCATAGTTTAGCTGATTCCTTCAGGAAATCACCAGTTACTTCGGGGACAACCACGGCCACGTCGATGTCTCTGTCTTCTCGGGCTGTTCCTTTGCTATATGAGCCATACAGATACACCTCGGCAGGCCTCATCGTTGAGACCACCTTGTCCTTGTATCTGCGGACTACAGCTATAACATCGTATTGACCCATTGCTTAAGTTCTTTTGTTTTCTGCATCAATTCCTTGCAGTGACTCTCGGATAAGGAATCTCCTATTTTGCTTGTGGGAAGGGTATCTTGCTTCTATATTGAGGGGCATCACTTCTCCTACGAAAGCATAGTTCGAAAGCTCGATCCAATATTTAACCTTGTCCAAATCCATACTTTGCAAAGGTCAGGCTTTTTGAATTAACGAAAAAATGAGTTCGCCTATTGGGATGCCGTTCTCGTTTGTGGAGGAAATGGACAATAGCAAGGGGTGTTCATGTCAACTTGACTTTCTGGTTCCCCCTTTGCTGGCAACTCCCTTTTGCGTCATCTTATAAAGCGGGGTCTGGATTTGTGTCTGAATGTAGACGGCAATTCAGATCCGGGGTTTTTGTATGACACGGAGAATCAGGGAGACAAAGCATGCGATGAGTCCGTAAAGGACGGGTATAAAGCTGTTAGTTACAAGAAACTCGACTATTTTTCTTGTTCAGCATAAACAAATGGCAACATTCACGTGCAAAAGAAAATAGTTTTCGTAACATTTGCAATGTATGGATAGGCAAGTGTCATATATCGTGGCTGTTATCAGTGATTTCGCTGAGCGATTCGGCCTGTCCAATCCCCAAGCCTATCGGTATCTTGCCCGTTATAAGGGCATCGACTCCCTCCAGGAATTCTTTGATGTTGAACATACGTTGTCTTTTGAGGACGTAGTGGCCGATGTCGCACTTTATTGCAGGAACAATGGAGGTGCGTTGGCATGATACTATATCACGGTTCCAATGTCGAGGTCAATTAAGTTGACTTAAATAGGTCCGAGGTCGGCAAGGACTTCGGAGTTGGTTTTTATCTCACTGCAAGCAAATACCAGGCAGAGCGAATGGCGAGCCGAAGAGTACGGCTGTATGGCGGAGAACCCGTTGTGTCTGTTTTCGATTTTGACGAAACATCTGCCAAGAAGAGCGGCCTTTTGTTAAAAGATTTCCAATTCTATTCAAAGGAATGGGCGCAATTTATTCTGGCAAACCGCGCCAATGGAACTCGTACACAAATTCATGATTTCGATATAGTTCATGGGCCAATCGCCAATGACGATGTCGGGTTCCAGATTCGTCGGCTTCTTGCGGGCATTATTACTATCGATGCATTCTTGGAAGCGTTGAAATACAAGCAAGGAATCACCTATCAGTATTTCTTCGCCACAGAGAGTTCCATCAAATATCTCAAGAAATTATGAGCCAGGAATCCTTTATGATTGAGGAGTTGGTCAAGGACCTTGTTCTCAAGTTGATGGAAGGGCAGAAGATGTCCATGAATGAAGCTCTGGATGCCGTATATAATTCCGACACATACGCGAAAGTGTTGGATTTGGAGACAGGCCTTTTCTCTCAAAGTACAGCTTATGTATATTCTATCCTTCAACGTGAAATGAAGGAAGGTAAAATTGTTGCCGGATAGATACCTGAAGAAATAGTTACAGAGGAGGGAAAGGAGCGCCATAAAAAAAGCCCAGAGGTTTCTGTCCTCCGGGCTTTTTCGCTTTACAATTATCTCACCTTAAAATACTTGAGCTGCTGCTTGGGTCCTTCGGGGACATTCTCGCCGCTGTCAATGGGAAGGAGAATGGTGTAGGTGCCGGAACTGACGCCGTCGATAGTGGTGCCCCTCCCGAAGAGAGCCAAGATGCCCTCTTTCTGGTCTTCGGCACTCTCACCGATGCTCTTGCAGCGGGAGATGCAGTCCTTTATCACCTCCGTGGCGTTTTTCACACGTTTTCCCCATTCAATGGCCCCGAGTCCGAGAGACGGGAGATCCAGGGATGCGTTGGCGGACCCGATGAGATTCACGGAGAAACTCTCCCTCATGCTCGATGCCGCATTGGATAGTTCCGAGAGGGAGTTTACCGCCTCCTGGAAGGTACATTCCCGGCCTGCGGCATCCACAAGAGAGACTGCCTTGCAGAAGCCCCCGTCATTTTTCATGAGATAGGTAGTGACGGTACTGTAGGAGGCAGAGGCCTGCCTCTGAAGTTCAGCCGTGGCATTCCATGCGTCATCTGCATCTTTCATATAGCTATCCAGGTACTTGGCACCGCTGCGGGGAGGTCTTTCCCATACAACCACTTTTTCCTCCCTCGCTTTCCTGCCGCCCTTGGAAGACTTGGAGGAGGAGGGGATCGGTGCTGTTGTGGACGGGGCCGCTTCCGAGGATACCTGGGTCCTGACAGAGGGCCTCTCCGAGAAGAATCGGGGTTCCGTCGGGGGAAGGATCTCCTTGCTCACGGTCATATCGTACAGGACATACTGACCGCTGCGAGTATCGCCGCACTGCAGCCAGAATACCAGCTGGGTGCACTTGTTTATCGGGACGGTGAAAGTCGTAGAGGGCATGTTGTTGGTAAGGAGGAACTCCCCTACCTTCACCATGTCAGCGAACACATACAGTTCCACTGGATTCTCCGGATCCAACTGCCTGCCCAGGGCATCCGTTTCCGAATAGGCGCTCTTGTTGGCCACCGTGAATGTGAGCGATTCATATTCTCCGTAGGGATTGAAGGCAGCCACGGCGCTTTGATGACCCTTGTCAACCAGATTCAGGACGGAATATCCTGCCGCCATGGCCCCTGCGATGCCAGCTCCGGCGGAGACCCCGGTTGCAGCAGCGACACTGCTTGAACTCATCGCACTGCCGGCTCCCATCATGAAGATGAATATGGCCTCTTCCAGGGTGATGTCCTCGAAGGCGAGTGCTGGCGGGACATTGGTTTCCAGCATTATGCCCTTGTATATCTGACTTCCGTCCTTCATGTCGAATCGTTCCTTGCGGGAGCTTCCGTTCTTGAAGCAGTCATTGAAGTCAAAGTTGGTGAGAGAGGAAAGATACCTTCCCACATAGTGGAAATAAGGCTGTTCGCAGAGGTCTATGAGGTCTGCTGTTTCAGTTATTTCAGGTTTGCGGTGATAGAAGAAAGGCTCCGTATCCTGCGGTTCCCCGCGGAAGACCATTACGTCACCCACACCGATGTAGGTCTGTTTGTCTCCTCCCGTGCCCGGCTTTGTGAACTTCAGACGACGGCACTTCCCGATGGGAATGGTGAACTTCTGGTTTGGCCAGAGGCAATGTACCTCGGTGTCCAGGACCAGATTGTCGTCGGCGTATACCAGCAGGTGGTCTTCACCGAGCACACGGTGCTTGGAGAGGGTTCCCACCGTGAAGGAAAGCCAGTCGAACTCCCCGGCAAGGTCGTATTCCACGTATGCACTGATGGTCCCGTTCATGAATGATTCCCCGGAAGCCAGGATGAACCCCTCGTCGAACTGCTCGCCTCCCATGGAGAAGTGATAGTACGAGGAGGCTCCGTTGAAGTAGATGTCCTTGAACGCGGACTTGCCCCTGACGGAGTATGGCTCCAGGCTGGAGCACAGGCGGGTGGCATCCTTGAACTTGGAAATCTTTTCCTTTGCGGTATTGGCAATGCCGGGTGTGGGAATGGCACTGTAGCCCTGCTTGTAGGCATAAATGTCCACCACACCGTAGCGAAGACCCCCTAGAAAGTCACTCTGCTCAAGTTCCCCGCTGTGCATCGACAGTACGTTCACGCCCTTGACGTCCAGGACCACCTGCTCGACCAGGTCCTCCTGGGTTATGAGCTTTTCGTAAATGATCTTCCCGTCCGCCTTCACCGTGAACCAGCCCTTGGCATTGCTGCTGTTGGCATCCTCCGGCCCGATGAGCAGAGAGACCTTGTCGAAGCTCTTCTGGAGCCAGAAATACGCAAAACCCTGGCTGATGCCCTTGCCCAATTCCTGCGAACAGCCGAAGTTGAAGCCGGTGGTGTAGTCTATGCGGTTCATCCGTATGGATTCCCGGGTCCCGACACCGGGCCAGTACTGCTTTGTGATGGGAACGGACCAGCCTCGGTGACAGAGGAAATGAGGTTTTATCTCTTCCATGAGATTCACCTTCTGCTTGGAAATGACGCTTGCAAGGGGATTGGCTGCAGGACGGGGAGTCTCGCCTTTTTTCCACAGCCGGACCTCGGCGAATCCAACCGAGTACAGGCCCTTGAGATGGTCGAAACGCAGTTCATCCACGCCGCTTATATCGAGCACAACCTCCCGGGGAGCGTGCCAATCCCTGATGACCTCGTCAAAGATACGCCTTCCGTCAGCCTTTACGGTGACGATATGGGTGCCGTCATCTTCGGCGGACCATCTCTGGTCGACACCGTGGGTATATCCCACGATGAAACTGAGTTTCTCATATTGTCCCTTCAGGGAAAAAACGACATATGCCCACTCCTCCGCCTGGGTGTAGAGGACCCCGTTTCGGAGGGTGAAACCATTGGTGTATCTGAAAGCCCCGATGCCCATTTCGTCCTCATAGTTCTTGACCCCGGGATAACAGGGATTGTATTTGAATTCCCGTTTCTCGATGGGTTCGAAGTTTTTCGAGAGGTATGTCTGGGCACTGAGTTGTCCGAGGCCCGAAAGGGCAAGAATTACTATACTTGCGAATATGGCTTTTTTCATGTCTGGGCAATTGTTGTTACCGCAAGATACAGTTTATGCTCCACAAAACAAAGAACTATCCGGATTTCATTGACCCCAGGATACACCTGGATATACGGCCCGCCCTGGGGCGGCAAGGGGGATGCTCTCTCCTTGAGAACATGCGGGGGGCTTCTGCCCCCCGGTCAAAGGAATTTTAATCAAGCGGGGATTCTGTCCCTGTCACTTTGTCGGTTATCACAGGGGGCGTATGCGGTGGAATCATCCTGACGGTTCTTCCGTCCGGGAGGGTTCGCATGGGAGGCGGCATCAGCCGTACTGACGGGGTCGGGGCCCCGGAGGGCGCACCGCCCTGGTCGAAGCGGACAAAGTCTTCACGGTTGTATCCGTTATTGACGTAATCTTCCCAACTGCTCCAGGAAGCCTCCGGATTGGCAAGAATCTGCACCCGTTGCCAGATTGCCTCACGGGACGGGGCGTTGAAGCGGTTGCCGCCTTCTTCCCACTGCGAATTCATGACGGAATTCATGGTGGGGCGGTAATAATCCTGATAGCCCCCGCTGAAATAACCCCTGACGTATTTTTTTGTGGCATATGCCCCTATGTTCTCCCCTGCGTAACGGGAGTCCTCGATAAAGGAGGACCATCTCACGGACTCTTTCGCATCCACGTTGGCACCGAAACCGAGCGAGGACCAGTAATTTCCCATATAGTTGTAATATCCTCCGCCATAGCCGGAGGCTTCGTACTCGTCATCCAGATGGCCAAAGCCATGGCCAAGAGTCTCGTGGATATGCGTAAGGTCCATCATCCATGCCGCTGGCGTATATCCTACCGCCATCCCCGCTTCGTAAAGCGACTCTGCGGAGAAATAGCATGTCCCGCCGTAATGGGAGGAATTCATGATAACAGCCACGGTTCCCGAGGGTTCGGAGCGACCGGTTGCCTCCTTGACAAAACCGCTGACGCTCTCATTGTCGCCCTGGCAGCGGGTACTATTTAACGGATTGGGCTGGTAAGAGCTGAATTTAAGCCCTTCGGTACTCAGGAAACCAGTCCCCTCACGCTTGGAATGCGCATAGACGAGCCAGATGTTGAAATACTCCTTCAGCTTGTTGTACGGTTCCATCGAAAGGGTGACTGCCGCCAGGTGCTTCATATAAGTTTCCAGGGTCCCGCCAACGGTGTTGTTCTCGGCTGTGAAGCCGTCCCCGGTAATGAAGATGTCCAGTCCGGGACCCACCGTGGCACTGTGGTACAGTTCCACCTCCCCGTCGGCATGGATCTCACCGTGGCCGTCCACCTCGCTCCTGTAATAGATGCTGGGGTATTCGATGTATGTGCCCCCGCCCGGGATTGTGTATTCCCTGCCCTGGCCTCCGAGATAGGAGAAATTGCGGGAGGCGGTCGTATGGTCGAGGAGCTCCGAAGAGGGCACGACGATATAGGTGTCATCGAAATTGCATCCGTACAGGGAGATCTCTCCATAGGTGGCACAGAGCAGGCTCCGGGGAATCGGGCCGTCCAGGTTGGGGCAATTCGCAAGTTTCAGCTGCTTCAGATTCGGGAGGGTTCCGATGTCTTCCGGGAGCGGCCCGGTTACCCCTGCATTCTCGATATCGATGTACAGCATCTTGTCCATCCTGCACACTGAGGGGGGAATGGGACCGGTGATGGCGGTGTTGCTAATGAGGATGCGGTCAACATTCTCAAGGTCCCCGAGGCACTGCGGAAGTGGGGCCTGCACCCTGTCGTAAAGGTCGAACATGGAGAAGTCGCCGACGTTTTTCATCATCGCCACATCTTCAAAAGACGTGATTACCTTACTGGGGTCAATGCCGTCAAAGTATTCCTTCCACAGGCAGAACGTGTTTATTCTCTCCAGTTCCCGGTAAGAGAACACTCCGTCATTATTTTCGTCATACTTCCTGTAGTAAGTCGAGTTCATCATCACCTCTTTCAGGACCGGGTCCTTGAACTGCGCTTCCACATTGGGGTTGTCGCCTTTGTAATGTACGGAGCATCCCCCGTCCAGTGCCAATTCCGGGGACAGCCCCGTCACCAGCCACACTTTCTTGAGGAGAGGGTTGTCCCTGAGGAATACGCCCAGAAGATCAGGATAGAGGCTCAAGTCCAGTTCCGGTCCCAGCATGCTGCCCTGGATGGTAAGATATTGGACAAACAGCCCGTCCTGCTGCGGGAAAACGACCTCCTTCAAGTTGCCTGCGGACGTGAGGGAGATAGTGCGAAGGTTTTTGCAGGTCCTTATGTCCAGGACATCCATTGAGCATCTGTCCATATACAGGCCCCAAAGCTTGGTGTTTGCGCTCAGGTCCACCGTACCGCCAACCTTTCCTTGTGTTCCCTTCCTTATTTCCAGGACGGAGAGGTTCACAAAGTATTCGATTCCCTGGAGGGACTGGATGTCGTCAACGGAAGGATCGTCTGTTGAAAGGAGGCCGAGATACTCTACCGCCTCGCACTCTTCCTTTGACAGCAGACCGTCCCCGTCCGTGTCGAATTTAGCAAGCAGGACCCCCCGAAGTGCCTCATCCTGAATATAAATGTCTCCCTGCCCCACCTGCACTATGGTCACTTCCTGACTCATTCCAAGGGCCGGGGCTGAGACTGTCACCTTGCCGGTCCTGGCCCCGGAGGCAGAATTCTCGGCTATCTGCAGTGAGACTGTCCTGTCGGACAAGGCTTTGGTGCTCACAACCGAGATCCAGTCAGAATGCGACTGGGCCTCGATGTCCACGCTGGAACGGGCCCTCAGGTCGAGGGTCTGTCCCCTGGCGCTTAGGGTGTACCGCCCCTGGAAGTCCGCCAAAAAGGCGTCGGCCCCGTCCTGGCGGATGGTGACGGTCTGGGAAAGCACGCCTCGGCCTTCACCGTATCCCTCAAAGGTGAACGGGGTGCCCGAGCGAAGGAAATATGCCTTCGAACCGGCCGGGGACAGGTACATGTCATACGAACCGGCCGCTATCCTGAGGTTCCCCCCGTCCTGCATGAGAGGAACGGCGACCCCTTCGGACACGGTGGTGACCTGGTATGATGAGGCGCCGAGGTTCACGCTCCAGGAATTGTCTTTCCTGAATTTGAATTCATCGGAGGACGTGACCGAAATCCCGTATGCCACATGCCACACCCCGTCCGTTTTCATTCCTATATCCTTGGTCCAGGAATCCCCGCCTATAGTTCCTATGACACTCCACTGGCTTGGCTGGGAGAAGCGATGCCCCCCACCCGCATTTTCACCTCCCTCAAAAGTGATGACGCATTCCCTTACGTCATAACCGGGATTGGAATCGACACTGAAGTCGTATGAAAGCGTCTGCATGGACTTGGTATCCACACGACGGACCCACGGTTCGGATATCCGCACGTCCAGATCGACATTCGTGGCAGCCTCTATGCTTATGTTCCCCCCGTCTGCACCGACTTCATACAAGGACTGGGATATGACCAGGGCATCCTTCTGCATCTGGGTGACGGTGACTTTTTCCGAAAGGCCCCACTCGCTGCTGCTGAAAGTTATTTCACCGACCCTCGGATCGGTACCCTCGTTGGGTGCGGCACTGAAACTGTATGTGTGCGTGGAGGAGGCTTTCGTGGAAGTCTCCCTAAGCCAATCTCCCCCTGCGGTAATTGACATCCCGACATCCACGTTGGAACTTATCTCCACATTGAAGGACCCTCCCTCGGTGCCAAGGGAGACCTGGTTCGCGGTGAGCACGATTGAGGGGGCCGCGGCCTCCTGGTAAACATTGACGGTTTCCCGCCCAAGGGAACTGACCACAGTGACGGAGCCCTCCCTCTTGCGGGTATCGGTGTTCCTGTCCACCTGAAAGGTCGTCGTCTTCTCAGTGAGGGCCTTGGTGGAGAGTTGATGGATCCACCCTTCGCCACTCACCTCGAAACTGTACTCGACATTCGACTTGACGAGGATGGTGAAAGTGCCCCCGTCCGAGTCGAACTGGGTTTTTGAGGGCGTCTGCGTAAGTGCGTCCTTTTGCTTTTGGGTCACGCTCACCGATGCGGAGGCATTCCCGCAGGTCAGGCGAACGGTAGCGCTTCTGTCGTCCGGTTCACTGCTCGGTGAGGCCGTCAGGGTCAGGGACGCTTTCCCGGCCTTTCCCGTCGTTGTCCCCAGTGACAGCCATCCGGAAGCCCTGTCATTTGAAAGGGCAGCCGTCCAGGTGCCGCTGGATGTGAAATCAACCGTAACGCTGCCCCCTTCCGCCACTATGGTGAAAGCCGAGGCCGATGTGATTTTGACTTCATCCTTGGGGGTTGGAGTGGGGGTGGGTGTCGGTTCCGGCTCCTTGCCACAGCCGGCAAGTGCCAGACATGCCACCAGAATGAACAAACTTCGGGTTTTCATATTCAGAAGGGTATTATTTTGTCTTCGGGGAACAATTTGCGCAGGCGGTGCTTCGTACGATAGACGCTGGATACCTCTATCCCGAATATGGCAGCCACGCTGGCGGGGTCCACGCAGGCGATGAAGCAACACATGTACATCATCGCAGAGGAGGAGAGTTTGTTCCTGGCACAGGAAAACAGTTCCAGCAGCACTTCGTGCGGAACTTCATCCACGAGAGCGGAGATGCGCCTCTTTTCCCCGTCCTCCAGGGAAGAATGGGCTATCTTCAGTTTGAGAGAAGAAACAACTGCGTTTATCATCGGTACCTGCATGGAGCAAAAATACCATCAAAACAGTCTTTACCATCTTGACAAATCTTGATTATTCATGCTCCAATGCAAAGAAAAGGCAATGGACCATGCTTTCAAATAGACATTTCCGGGCAAAACAGGACAGATATGGACAGATGTGGAAAAAGGATGCGGGTATGGCTCATTATAGGAATTCTCGCATAAATTGGCTTACTTTGTAAAAACACTGAAAGTCATGAACTATCCTATAGGAATACAGACGTTTGAAGATCTCCGCAAAGACGACTTTATATATGTGGATAAGACAAACTTGGTCTACAATCTCGTTAAGAAGAAAGGCTATTTCTTCCTGAGTCGTCCACGCAGGTTCGGCAAGAGTCTTCTTGTCTCGACTTTGAAAGCTTATTTCAAAGGACAGGCAGATCTTTTCAAGGGGTTGGAAATTGATAAG
>CAJOLJ010000106.1 GCA_905235445.1 uncultured Bacteroidales bacterium | reverse complement strand
TGTCTCTTCATAGTGCATTCGTGTTATACGTTGTATGGTGAGACAAAAGTGAACAACTAATCTGGAAAATGGAAAACGTCTCCTCGCGGAGACGAATACGATGCGCCCATCGTGAAAGTGCCCCCTTTCACTTCAATCATCTTGAATGATACACCTTTCACGGTGAACATCGATACTTTTCCAGTAGCTGCTTCGTTCTGTTGTGATTCCATAGTGAACTATTGTCAAGGTCTGCCGTAAAGTTACGGAGTCTTTTTGTCAGAATCAACCCGGAGGGGGCGGCACATATTTCAAGTCCACCGGCAGTCAAGATTGTGGCCACAGGTGACAAAAAGCGTCCCCGCTTGTTCCGTGAACCCAAACACCCTTCTATTGCCACCACTTTTAAGTATCTTTGCCAAGCAATTGTCCTCTGGCGGCGGAGGACATTCGCTGTTCTTTCCTAGTAAGAAGACACACCTCCTATACCCAGCATCAGGATATGGCAAACAATTTCGGCAAGACATGGTGGGGTTCCCAGTGGCTGGGAGCCTTGACCCATATAGACTACTCAAACCGTCTTCCCCGTGGCGTACGTTATGCCAATAACGGTTCTGTCCGCGAGATTACTTTCAAGAAGAACGTCGTAACTGCCAGGGTCCAGGGCACCAGTCCCGCTCCCTACAAGGAGTCCATAACGGTGCCCCTCTTTGAGCAGAAGAACATGGACAAGTTCATGGACAAGCTCCTTGAGCATCCCAGTTTCATTTCAAAGATGCTGTCCAGGGAACTGGACCCGGGGGTCATGCCCCTTGCCGAGGAGTGCGGGCTGCAGTTGTTCCCGAGGAGATGGAACGACCTTCAGATGAAATGTTCCTGTCCTGACTGGGCGGTTCCCTGTAAGCACCTTGCTGCGGTCATTTACATGATTGCGAATGAGATTGACAACAATCCCTTCATTGTATTCTCCCTGCACGGTGTGGACCTGCTTTCCGAACTTGCCAAAAGAGGACTCACCATCGATACCCAGAAAACGATGAATGTCCCCACCCTGGAGGAAGTTAAGACAGGCAGGTTACAGACGCCCAAGGAGGCTAAAGTTGAAGTACCTGTAGCACCTGTAGAAGCACCCAAGAAGAAACGTGGCCGTCCTTCGAAGGCACAGAAGGAGGCCGAGGCTGCTGCGGCAGCGGCTGCTGCAAAAGCAGCTGAGAGTGTCAAGGAGGCTCCCGCCCAGGTTGATGTTACATTCCCCTGTGAAGAAATCCCCTACGAGAAGAAAAGCGTCGACTTTTCCCGCATACCCGATATCGGGGAAGCCCTGCTCTCCATTCTTCCTTCCGAAGTCACTTTCGCGGACAGTTCATCTTTCATGGACAGGTACTGCAACAAGATGCACCGCATCGGCAAGGGAGCCAAGGGCACCCTCACCAAAGGCATCCTTCCCGAGGAGGTGCAAGAGATTGCCCCTAGGCCGTCGTACTCAAGTTATTACTACTATCCGTCAAAACCACAACCTCCCGTCAAGAAGAAAGCAAAGGAGACCGTTCCCCTTACGAGGAGGACGGATGTCATGGGCCTTGAAGTGAAGCCGGACGGCACCCTCCCCTTCCCCGAGAACTATCTTGATGATGTGTTCAACATTCCGATCGAGGAACTGGATGACTACTCCCCTTCCGTGTTCGCCATGCGTGAGGCCCTCTTCTGTGCCCTTCATCTTCTGGCCAAAGGTGCCTTCGTTCCGCAGGAAGTCAAACTAGAAAACGACTCTTATCATATAAGGTGGATTCCTGCCGTACTGAATGAGCAGGTGAAGACAGTTCTGAGGGACATGGAGGCAGTGATTCCCAAGGGAATGATAAAAGGAGTCGACTGGCAGGGAATGTGGCTTGTGGGGGATATACTTGGAAGACTCGTGAAAAGGTACTGCGAGAGCCAGGAGTATAGCGACCTGCTGGATATGTTCTTCTGGGGCAAGGACCTATCCTTCAAGGCTGTCGGACAGACCCAGAGACCGGGAGGCATCAAGGCATGGCTTGACAGGTACTATATCACCAGGACTGATTTCATACCGGCGATATACGTTGACGAAGTCCTTCCTGACGGGTTCGATGACTCTGAAGGTGCCAAGGCGGGAGAGTTCCAGGTATCCGTAATGATACGGACCCCGAAAGGACAGGGAAGTGAAGATGATGTACCGCTAAGGCATGTCCTCACGGGAAAAGAGTGGGAGGGCGAACGGTTCTCGATTCTCAAGGACCTCACGCTTCTAGGAAGCATGGTCCCGGGACTTGTCCCGTACATGGACGGCGGGGCCAAGGCCCCGATTGAACTTCGTGGCGAGGCATTCGTGGAGTTCCTGCTTAGTGCCATTCCGACCATCGGGATGCTCGGGGTAAAAATCATTCTTCCCAAGTCCCTTGGCAAGCTAATCCGTCCCAAGGCTTCTTTCCGCCTAAAGACAAAGAGCCAGGCTACCCCTGGCAAGACATCGCTTCGCCTTGATCAGCTTCTGGACTTCGATTACCAGGTGGCACTGGGTGACAACACCGTATCTGCCGATGAGTTTTGCAGGATGATGGAAGGTGCCGACGGACTCGTCAGGTTCAAAGGTCAGTACATTTATGCAGACAGCGATGACCTTGAAAAACTCTACAAGATTCTTTCAAGCGCCAAGGCCCCTTCCGCAGCACAGCTGCTGCAGGCTGCCCTGAGCGGCCAGTGTGAAGGTGCCGCCATATCCATGACTGATGAAGTCAAGGCACTCATAGAAGAGTTCACCTCCACCCAGTCAATTCCCATACCTGCAAGCATCAATGCTACCCTTCGTCCCTATCAGGAGAGAGGCTACAGCTGGATGTGGAAGAATATGAGAATAGGATTCGGGAGCATCATAGCCGATGACATGGGTCTAGGTAAGACCCTCCAGGTCATCACCCTTCTTCAGAAGATGAAAGACGAGGGGATGTTCACAAAGAAGAAAGGAGCCCTCGTAGTCGCTCCGACGGGGCTTATCCTGAACTGGAAAGCCGAGACCGCGAGGTTCGCTCCATCCCTTGACGTGTTCATCTACCACGGTCCCTCCAGGGACATCGAGGACTTCAAGGGGGACGTGCTCCTCACTTCATACGGCACTCTTCGTTCAGATGTCGAGATCCTGAGGAAACGCAAGTGGGCGATTCTCGTAATAGACGAGGCGCAGAACATAAAGAACACAGCTACGGCCCAGACCAAGGCAGTCAAGGCAATAGGTGCGGATACCTGCATAGCCATGAGCGGAACCCCCGTGGAGAACCGCCTTTCGGAGTTCTGGTCAATAATGGATTTTGCGAACAAGGGGTATCTCGGGAACATAAAGACCTTCAACGAAAAGTTTTCCCATCCCATAGAAGTCAACGGGGACAGGAGCGTAGCGGAGCATTTCAGGCAGGTCACCGCTCCGTTCATGATGAGAAGGCTCAAGACGGACAAGTCCATCATTACGGATCTTCCGGACAAGATTGAGATGAACGAGTACTCCGACCTCACTCCCGAGCAGGCAGCCCTTTACGAGAGAATACTTCAGGAGAGCATGGCGGCAATAGAGGGAATGGAAGGCGGGGATGGCGACACTCTGTTCAAGAGGCAGGGCCTCGTACTTCAGATGATCCTTTACCTCAAGCAGGTCTGCGACCATCCCACCCTCTTCTCCAAGAACGGGGTCTTCGATCCCCAGTTATCGGGTAAGGTCCAGATGCTGATGGGCCTTGTCGAAAGGATTCTTCTTGGAAGGGAGAAGATGCTCATTTTCACCCAGTACAAGGAAATGGGCGACCTCCTCGTAAGGTTCCTCTCCGAGAGATTCCCGGATGAAGGGATAGAGTTCCTGCACGGAGGATGCACCATTGCCAAGAGAAACGAGATGGTCCGCCGTTTCCAGGAGGAGCGGGACTGCAGGATACTTGTCCTGTCACTGAAGGCCGCAGGCACAGGTCTGAACCTGACTGCAGCCACCCATGTAATCCACTTTGACCTATGGTGGAACCCTGCGGTGGAGGCACAGGCCACGGACAGGGCCTACCGTATCGGTCAGAAGAGCAACGTCATGGTCCACCGTCTCATCTGCCACGACACCTTCGAGGAGAGGATTGACAAGATGATAAGCGACAAGAAGTATCTCCAGGAGATGACAGTGGCAAGCGGGGAAAGCTGGATAGGGAAGCTCTCCGACTCCGAGCTCAGGCAACTTTTCTCCCTGAGCTAGAGCACACACCCTCCTTCCGTACTACAACGAAAACAGACACAGAATGAAAGCAAAAACAAAAGCGGCACTCTGCCTCCTGCTGACACTCACTCTCCTCCTCTTCGGGAAGGCAGCCTTCTCCCAGGCTTACTACCCCGGCGGGAAAATCGGCTCTATACTCTCTGACCTCAGGGACAACATGGACACAGGTGGGAACGGTGGCCAGCCACTGCAGTTCAAGTTACTGTCGGAGATCTCATACGGATTCAGGCTGAACGGCAAAAGCGCCCCTTTCAAGACCTTCTTCGGAGACTCCCCGCAGTTCACCATAAATGCCATCGAGGTCACATATTTCCCGACAGACCAGCTGGGTGTATCCCTCGGGGCCGACTTCAGGCTGGACACTTTCGGCAGCAAGACTTCCGCATTCGGTGTCGAGACGGAAAGCGGCCAGATAATCCTCTCCGATGTCCCCTCCGGCCTTGATTCCTTCTATTCCAGGGCCGCTGTCATGGGAGCATCCTTCCCGCTGAGGGCATCCGTAAAGTTTGGATACTTCAAAGCGGTGGCAGGAGCCGAACTGAACTGGAACATG
The DNA here is from genome assembly GCA_905235445.1 of uncultured Bacteroidales bacterium. GTDB lineage: Bacteria > Bacteroidota > Bacteroidia > Bacteroidales > UBA932 > Cryptobacteroides. The sequence continues at coordinate 5,166 of CAJOLJ010000106.1, read as the reverse complement.
AAAGGGAACACCAGGCAGATAGCCAAGGCCGGGAATGCCACTACCACCCAGGACATAAAGAAAGCGACAATCAAGCCACTTTCTTTCGACCTGAGTGCCGCACTGTACTTTTATAATTTCGGGCTTTATTTCAAAATCTACCCCCAGGGTAGTCCCGTGATCCCGGATTACGGGAGGACTTGCTTTCACTTCAACTCCTACTCTCTGGGAGTCACACTGGACCTTTAGATTGCCTGGGCTGATAAGGGGGACAGCTCCCCTCCTTCGCTTCACCCAGGAGCCGCAAGGCCCTACCCAATGACCTTCTTGCCGGGAGAGGAAAGGACCAGACCCAAAATGATGGCGAAGATTGGAGTGAGTGCGAAGAAGAGATATTTCCACCACTGAGGTATCTGGGACATATCAGCCAGGACCTTGCCCTGAAGACTGATGGTTCCCTGGGGATAGAGAAGGATAATGGCGGAGATGGTGCCTCCGACCAGCAGACCCACGACAAGGGCAATGACCAGCGCCACTTGTCCCGACCTTCTCTGACGGTCCACCTCGCCCTTGATCCCTTCCACGGCCATCATCCGGTTTGAGGCCTCAAGAAGGAAAAGCGGATCATCCTTTACCTGGGGCTTGATGCCCCTCAGGTACTGCTCAATCTCCCTGTCATCCATGATGGGTGACTTCTTCTTGTCTTTATCGGATGCTGTCATAACGTCAAATATTCTTTGAGGTGGGTCCGGCCCACGGAGAGGTTGTATTTCACGGTGCCGAGAGGCATCTGGAGGACAGATGCGATATCCCTGAGCGGAAGGTCCTCGAAGTAATGCATCGATATGCAGGCCCTCTCTTTCTCGGGCAGTTTCTCAAGGGCCATGTAAAGTTGCTGATAGCGGAATGAACCGTCAGCTTCGCTTGAGGAGGGAAGAGTGCGGGCGGATGGATCCTCCAACCCCACTTCCTGCCCCCCTTTTCCCTTTCTTTTTCTCAGGTCATCGACATAACAGTTGTATGCGATCCGGAAAAGCCATGTCCTGAACTTGGAAAGGCCAAGGAAGGAGCCCGAGGCGACATATGCCCGCAGCAGGGCATCCTGCGCAAGGTCATCCGCCCAGGAGGCATCCCCGCAGCAAAGAGCCAGCAGGAACCTTCGAAGCGGTTCCTGCTCGACTCTGACATTCTCCATGAAGCTTTCCCGTGTCAAGGCGCCTACTTGGTTTTGTCGGTCTTTGAAAGATTATTCTCCTCGGCCTCGATTTCCTTGGAGAGCATCTTCTTTCCTGTCATGTAGATAATGAACAGGGCTACGCCTATGGCAATGAGTATCCCGCTTATCAGAACGAACATCGGGAAAGGACTGGCCGCGAAGTTCCAATTCACTTTCTGGCTGATGATAATGCCGGGAACAAGGATTGCTATGCCGATAAGGAAAGTAATGCAGGCTGCGGTGAGCCTTGAAAGGAGTTTCTCCTTAAGGGATTTGGGTGAATTCTGGGGGCTGAGCAGGTCAGGATTCACCTGTTGGCCGCTCTCAATGGCCTTGATTATGATTTCAGCCCGTTTGTCGGTCTCGTTCTTGCGCACCCTGGTAACCAGCCACACTATGAGGACGGGCAGGACCACGCAAATGAAAATAGGTACTAATATTTCTTCTCCGTTCATTTTGGTAAGGTATCTTTGTTTTGTCGTTTAACTTGGAGTTTTCTTGTAAGTCCGCTGCGGTTTCATCCAGTTAGACGGACAAAGTGAGCGAAAGGTTGGGAAAAAACACATAAAAATCAAAAATAATTTGGTTTATAATATAAACTAGTTTACCTTTGTAATGCCTCCCAGGACTGCGCAGCCATCAGAGGCGCCAACGGACTATAAAATAAACTTTGACAAATGGAACTAAATGAAGAACTTACAGCCCAGCAAAGCCTGGACCTGATTACCAAGACACTGAACAACTCCCGGCGCGACATTACCCGGGACGGCGGGAAGTATTTTATCCTCTGGGGAATCCTCCTCGCTGTCTTTTCCCTTATCGTATACGCCCTATGGAAGAGCACCGGACGTGCGGAGTGGAACTTCCTGTGGTTCGCTATGCCCCTTGTCGGTTATCCCTTATCCGCCGCCTTGAAAAAGAGAAGCGAGAGCGTTCCGGACAACCTGGTGAGCGAACTTATCTCAAAGACATGGAGGATATTCGCCGTATTCGCCATCTCTGTATCGGCACTAATCATGCTGAGTTCCTTTCTTATCAAGGACAAGCTTGCAGGCATGTTCCTGTCCGTGAGCATCACCCCCTCAATCCTGATGCTTTTCGGCATAAGCGAGAGTTTCTCGGGGATTCTGCTCAAAAGCCCGATTGTCATAGCCGGAGGGCTTGTCGTCGGGATAGGCGGGCTTCTTGTCTACTACCTCAGCGGCCTCCTTGTGGAACAGATGCTCATTTTCACCTTCGCAGGCATTGTCCTGGCCCTTACCGGGGTCCTGATGAAAAACCAAAAGAACTAGGCCATGTTCCCCAAACTGGACCCTCTCCTTCATTCTGAACTGAGACTTGCGGTAATGTCCATCCTCTCGGATGTGAAGTCAGCGGATTTCACATTCTTAAAGAAACAGACGGGTGCCACCGCAGGGAATCTCAGCGTCCAGATTGACAAACTTTCCGCGGCCGGATACATCACCGTGGAGAAGGGATTCAAGGGCAAGATGCCCTGTACGACATGCCGCATCACCGAGAGCGGCGCCGAGGCCTTCAGGAAGTATGTCGAAGCCCTCAAGTCCTACATAAGCCAAAAGTGACGATAGGCCAAAACTCCCGGAACAGCCACTGAGCCGTTCCGGGAGTTTCTCTTTCTTTTCTTCTTGAGGGTGCAGGAACCCCTCGACACCACGAATGAAGACCTAGTACCTGTTCAGGGTCCTTCCTGAAGTCATCATGTGGACCTTCCTGCGGACTTCGTCAATGACAGCCTTGTGGGTCTCCAGTTCCGCAACCTGCTCCTCTGTTGGGACCTTGGCCGTCAAGGCATCGACGTGGGCGGAAGCGGAGGTGAGGACGGTGTCAATGAGATCGACAATGTTGAGCATGTCCTTTGCCACGAACCCTCTGGAAGTCACTGCAGGAGTGCCGACCCTCAGTCCCGATGTCTGGAAAGCGGACCTGGAATCGAACGGGACCATGTTTTTGTTCACCGTGATGTCAGCCTTGACAAGTTCCTTCTCCGCGACTTTGCCGCTGAGGTTGTCGAACTTTCCACGAAGGTCGATTAGCATGAGATGGTTGTCAGTCCCGCCGGAAATTATCTTGTAGCCCCTACGCATGAATTCCTCGCACATGGTCTTGGCATTGAGGATGACCTGCTTCTGGTAATCCACGTACTCAGGCTGCATGGCCTCATAGAAGGCTACCGCCTTGGCTGCGATGACATGCTCGAGGGGACCTCCCTGAACTCCCGGGAACACCGAGGAGTTTAGCAGGGCGGACATCTTCTTCACTTCCCCCTTAGGGGTCTTCAGTCCCCAAGGGTTGTCGAAGTCCTTGCCCATCAAGATGATACCGCCACGGGGACCGCGAAGGGTCTTGTGGGTGGTGGAAGTGACGATGTGTGCGTACTTGACAGGGTTGTCAAGAAGGCCTGCAGCAATGAGTCCGGCAGTATGGGCCATGTCAATCATCAGGATTGCCCCGACCTTGTCTGCGATGTCCCTCATCCTGGCATAGTTCCACTCCCTGGAGTAGGCGCTGGCTCCTCCGATGATGAGTTTGGGTTTGCACTCGAGGGCCTTGCGCTCCATGTCGTCGTAATCGACGAGACCGGTCTCGGGATTGAGGCCGTATGCAACCGCATGGTAGAGGATACCCGAAGCGTTGACAGGGGAACCGTGAGTGAGGTGACCTCCCTGGGAAAGGTCAAGTCCCATGAAGGTGTCACCGGGTCTGAGGACAGCCATAATGACGGCCATATTGGCCTGGGCGCCGGAATGGGGCTGGACATTGGCATACTCGGCTCCGTATATCTTGCACAGACGCTCGATGGCGATGTTCTCTATCTGGTCCACGACCTCGCATCCGCCGTAGTACCTCTTGCCGGGATAGCCTTCGGCATACTTGTTTGTGCAAATGGACCCCATGGCCTCCAGGACCTGGTCGCTGACATAATTCTCGGATGCAATCAGTTCAAGGCCGGAAGACTGCCTGTCCTTCTCTTTCTTAATCAGATCGAAAATCTGAAGATCTTGTCTCATACAGTTATCAAAGTAAATCAAGTTGGCAAAGCGGATTCAACCACTTTTGAAAGGGCACCACGGAGGGATTTCATCCCCTGGGGGTGCAACAAAGCAAAGATAAGGACAATCGGCAAGGTTAACAAGAACAAAAGGGACTTTTTCCGGCCAAAAAGGCCCCTGCCCGGCACAAGCTTGGGAAAGGATGATTTGTTTTTCACTGTGAATGCACTACTTTTGCGAAGACAAAAAGCCCCTGACAGAGAGAGGCGCCCGATAAGATGCTTTTCCCCTTCAGGTTGGACTTTTTTTTCTGAGGCGGGTTCAAACTTCCCCCCAGAGCGGGCTTTCACCAACAACCAATGAAAGATGCTATCCATGAAAAAGACCTTGACAATTGTTTCAATCATGATAATGTTGCCCACCCTGCTGTGGGCAGGGGAGGGCCCCACCCTTCGCAAATCCAATTTCCACCTCGGAGCCGAACTCCAGACAAAGTACATATGGAGAGGCATCGAGATGATCCCGGAGAACTCGTCCCCTGTCCTATTCCCCACCATTGGATTCGAAGCAGGGGGCTTGAACATATCGGCAAGCGGTGGATACGCCCTCCTGGGGAATTTCGCGGAGCTGGACCTTTCTCTTTCATACACTCTGGGTTGGGTCACCCTTGGTCTAAATGACTACTTCACCCCGAGTGTCGACTCTCCCGACGATTCCTATTTCCATTATGGAAGAGGCACCGGTCATGGGATAGAAGGGTTCGTTACCATTGAACCCCAAAAGGTTCCCGTGTACTTCTCCTTCGCCACGCTCTTTGCCGGGGATGACTGGCAACCTGCAGGGAAAAGGGCATACTCGACTTATGCCGAACTTGGCGGGCACTATGATTTCCTGGACAACAACTCCCTGTCCCTTGCCGTGGGTGCCACCTTCAACCCCAGTTGCTACAATGACTTCCTC
>CAJOLJ010000105.1 GCA_905235445.1 uncultured Bacteroidales bacterium | reverse complement strand
GAGGACAGAAGGGATGATATGTCGTTATGGATGGGCATATGAAGAAGGTCAGACCATGATGAACTTAGGCGGCATAAAGATATTGCATTTTTACGACAGTACAATCAACACCATAGGCAATGAAAGCGACACTTTTGCAAACTGACATACAGTGGGCGGATCCCCTCAGTAACCGGGAGCATCTGCAGGAGATGATTCGCTCCCTGCAGGGAGGAAGCGACCTTATCGTCCTCCCGGAAATGTTCTCCACCGGGTTCGCTACAACCCCCGAGGGCATAGCGGAGGATGCCCCCTCACCCTCCCTGACCTGGATGCATAAGATATCGGAAGAGACCTCATCCGCCCTATGCGGGAGCATCGCAGTCCATCTTGGGGAGGGAGACTACAGAAACAGGTTCTACTTCGTGCTTCCTGACGGGAGAGAGTTCCACTACGACAAGCATCACCTCTTCACCTACAGCGGGGAGCATGTCCACTACACACCCGGGAACGAAAGGGTCATCGTCACCTGGAAGGGTGTGCGCTTCCTCCTCCTGGTCTGCTACGACCTGCGCTTCCCCGTCTTCTCCAGGAACCGGGGGGACTATGATGCCGTCATCTACGTAGCCAGCTGGCCTTCCTCCAGGCAGGGTGCCTGGGACACTCTTCTAAGGGCGAGGGCCATAGAGAACCAGTGCTATGTCCTCGGGGTTAACCGGGTAGGAACCGACCCCAAGTGCTCCTATGACGGCGGCACCGTCATGGTCGATCCCTACGGGAATGTCATATCGGGTGTCCCATACAAGGAAGAGGGCGTCTGCGAGGGGAACCTAGACATGGAGATACTGGAGGCTTTCAGGGCAAAGTTCCCGGTCCTGTCCGACTCTGACCCTTTCACAATGCCCTAGGCGCCCCCCTGGGCGCAAATGCCCCAAAAGCCATTCAGACAATACAACAACCATAGACACACATAGTACAATGAGCAAATTGTTTTCAGAGGAACTGGTGCGGGAGGCTGCCCGCGAAAACAGCGTAGCGGACCTTCGCACCGCTACCATCGGCGAGGTCCTCCTGGTGGCCCAGTACCTGGAGAAAAAGACGGGCATCCCGTTCATAAGGATGGACCAGGGGTCCCCTGGACTCCCCGCCAATGCCTACGGAATAGAGGCCGAGATTGAGGCCCTGCAAAGCGGAATCGGGTCGCAGTATCCTGCCGCAGGAGGAGTCCCTCCCCTCAAGAGTGCCGCCTCCCGGTTCGTCAAGGCATTCATAGATACCGACATATCCCCCCGAAGCTGCATCCCCACGACCGGTTCGGTCGCCGCATCCTTCGGCTCTTTCATCGGCTGCACCCAGAGGATTCCCGGGAAGGACCGGGTCCTGTTCATTGACCCGGGCTTCCCGATACAGAAGTCCCAGCTTCGCATCCTCGGGATCCAGTGGAGGGAGTTCGACGTCTACGAGCACAGGGGTGCGGAAAAACTCAGGGCGAAACTTGAGTCGGAACTCTCCTCCGGGGACATCGCCGCCATCGTCTACTCCAATCCCAACAACCCTGCATGGATTTGTCTGGAGGAAGAGGAGCTCGCTGTGATAGGTGAACTCGCCACAAGGTACGACGCTGTCGTGATGGAGGACCTGGCCTACTTCTGCATGGACTACAGAAGGGACCTCGGGCATCCGTTCGTCCCGCCTTACCTGCCCAGCGTATCGCACTACACGGACAACTACATCCTCATGCTCTCCTCCTCGAAGATATTCTCCTACGCAGGACAGAGGATGGCCCTTTGCTGCATAAGCGACGCCCTCTATGAGAAGCACTACCCTGCCATGGCGCAGCGCTACCATGATGCCGGCATCTTCGGTGACACCCTTGTGGCATCCATCCTGTACATGATAACAAGCGGCTGTACCGCCACCACCCAGTATGCCTATGCCAAGATGCTGGACCTCTCCTGTGACGGGGTCATAGATTTTGTCTCGGACACCTCCGAGTATGCAAGGAGGGCACGGAGGATGAAGGACCTCTTCGTAAACAACGGGTTCCACATCGTCTACGACAAGGATGTCACAATGGACGTGGGAGACGGTTTCTTCTTCACCGTAGGTTACGGGGACATCCCGGGCGGGGACCTCGTAGTGGAACTCCTCCACTACGGCATCAGCAGCATATCCCTCTCCACCACAGGAAGCCTCCAGAGCGGGGTCCGGGCCTGCACGAGCCGCATGAGGGAGGAACTCTACCCGGTCATGGAGGAGAGGCTGCGTTCCTTCAATGAGGACCACAAAGCCTGAGGCCATGTCAGGTGAACCCCTCTCCCTTCCCGTATACAGGCACCCGTTCGAGCCTTTCCTCCCGCAGGAGGCCAGGATCCTGTTCCTGGGGAGTTTCCCGCCCCAGGAGAAAAGGTGGAGCATGCCTTTCTATTACCCCAACTCCCAGAATGACTTCTGGAGGATAATGGGAGTGGTGTTCTTCTCGGACAAGGACCGTTTCCTGAAAAAGGATGGGAAGGGGTTCGACATGGAGGAGATCAAGGCATTCAGCACCAGGAAGGGGCTCGCCTTCTACGACAGCGCCTGCGCGGTTCGGCGCCTCAGGGACAATGCCTCGGACAAGTGGCTGGAAGTGGTTGAGATATCCCCGATAATGGACATGCTGGATGGGATGCCGCACTGCTGCGATGTGGCCTTCACCGGGGAGAAATCCGCCAGGGTGCTTCTGGATAGCTATGGCCTTGACATCCCTCCCGTAGGCGGGAGCATCACCATGGACTCCCCCTTCGGTAGGACTCTCTCCTTCCACCGCCTGCCTTCCTCCTCGAGGGCCTATCCCCTCTCCCTGGAGAAAAAGGCGGAGGCCTACAGGAAGCTTCTCCGGGAGGTCGGGGCCCTGGATTTAGAGTAAGGAGCCACTTTCTTGGAGATTATTGCTACCTTCGCCCTAGTATTTACAAATAACCAGGAACAAGCGATAATCTTCATGCACAACAATCACTCATCCCTCTCCCACCTGACGGGGATTCTTTTGGCGGCAGTGGGCGCCCTGCTCATGCTGCTGTCCCTTGGCGGCTGCGAGAAAACACCCCAGGAAAACGAGGAACCCGAACTATCCATAGGCGAACAGCGCAAGGAACTGTGCTCTAATCTCCTTCAGGCAATCGGCCAGAACGCCACCAGGTGGTATTCTTCCTTTGAAAGGGACTCTTCGGGAGGGGTCCTGCACCTTTCCGGTGGGAAGGACCTGGAAATCCCCTCCTCCGTCCTGTTTGTCTATGACAAGGTCCCGACCATCGGCAAGAGAAACGGAAAATGGACCGTCAACGGGGCCGACACGGAGTTCTGGGTCAACGGGGAGGGCGCATCCCCCGAGGAGTGCCTGGCGGTCTGCGCATGGCAGGGAGAGAACATCTTCACCGTGTACCTCGACAACGGGACGACCCTGAATTTTGTCCAGGGGGTGCAGTATCTTCTGGGGGACGTCAAGGTCCTAAGGGAGCACAACCCCGCCCTCGAGGAGGACGTCTCCCTCAAAAAGGACGGTGTGAATTACACCGGGAAATGCAGTGTCAAGTCCCAAGGAACCCTGCTGGTCCCCTCGTTCGAGTGCTACGGTACCCAAGTCTCGGTGGACAGCTCCCCCCTCGTCAGCGGGGAGAGCGCAGTGGATTTTTCGGGACCCGTATCCTTGAGTGTCACCGACTACGATGGCAAGACCTACATTTTCACACTCACGCTCAGTGTCAAGGAACCCTATGCCCCTGAAAACGAGACAAGGACAAAGGGGAAGATGCCTATCCTGAGGATAAATACGGACAGCGGCCAGGGCATCTACAGCAAGGAAGAGTACGTGGGCGCCACCATAGTGATGGAAGACCCGGATGGATGGTACAGCGATGTGGCTTCGCTGTCGGTCCACTCCAAGATAAGAGGAAGGGGGCAGAGCAGCTGGGGGATGCCCAAGAAACCCTACAGGATAAAATTTGACGAGAAAGACAAGGTCTTCGGCATGAAGTCCGAGAAGGACTGGGTCCTCATCGCCAATTACTCCGACAAGACCCTCCTTCGCAACACGGTAGGGTTCCGCGTTTCGGAAATCTGCTCGATGGCCTGGACCCCGGAGGTGAGGGCATGCGAAGTATACCTGAACAACTCCTACATCGGCAGCTACATTCTCGCCGAGCACAAGGAGGTATCCAAGAACAAGGTCAATATCAACCCCGCCGAGCCCACTGCCGTAGGCGTGGAGGAGGTCCAGGGTGATTATTACCTGGAGGTGGAGACGAGCGAGTTCGATGAGGGCTCCCCATACTGTTTCTGGAGCAAGGTCTACTCGATGCCTTTCAACTACAATGACCCCGAGGAACCGGTGAAGGAGCAGAGGGACTACGTCTACAACTACATAGCGGAGGCTGAGGCCGCACTGCAGAAGGGAGACTACGCCAAGGTCTGGCAAATGATAGATATGGACTCCTTTGTCAACTACTATATCATAGAGGAACTGGCGAAGAACATTGACGGCAACCTCCGCAAGAGCACTTTCATGACCAAGGAAAAGGGCCGCCCCCTGAGAATCTACCACACATGGGATTTTGACCTCAGCTTCGGGAACTGCGACTACCTCGACACCGAGTTCAGCGGCAATTACGACCGCAACAACGGCCCCACGGGATGGTTCATCAAGGAAGTCGGCAGGCTCGGCTACGGGAAAGGCTGGTACCCGGCAATGTTCGTGGACCCGGCATTCCGCTCCGCAGTCAAGAAAAGATGGGAGGAAGTATATCCCCAGCTTAGCAGGATTCCTGACTTCATCGAATACGAGGCCCGGATCAACAGGACTTCCTATGACCACAATTTCGAGAGATGGCGCATCCTAGGGACCTATGTCTGGCCAAACAGGACCGTCCCGGGGACATATGACGGGGAGATAGCTGACCTGAAGAGCTTCTACAGCCAGAGGCTTGAATGGCTGAACAGGAACATCCCGACCCTCTAGCCTCACGCACACAAATGAAATCAGGCTCTTCCCGGAAAAAGGGAGGAGCCTGATTTCATTATCAGTTCAAAAATGGCGGGGCGCTAGAACCTGCTCTGTCCGGCCCATACCTTGGTCTCGGTACAGGTGGCCAGTATGTACTGGTTGTCAACTGTCAGACGGAAATCACCCTTCTCGAGGGTCCACTTGCCATCCTGGCCTACGAAAGCGAGATCCTCCGCGGGAACCTCCAGTTCAACGACCTTGCTTTCACCGGGTCCCAGGGACACTTTTGTAAAGGCACGAAGCCTCCTGTTGTCGGGGACGACCGAGGCGACCACATCGGAGGAGTACAGAAGCACAGCCTCCTTGCCTGCCACGGAACCGGTGTTGGTCACCGTCACCTTCACTTTCAGCACATCCTTCGGACCGAAGGAAACCTCTGCCTTGGGCTCGGGACCCTTCTTGGGACCGTAAGCCTGGGCAAGGGCGTTCCTCTCCTCTTCGGTGAGGGTGCCTCCCTCGGAGGCCTTCTTGATGAGTTCCTCGATATTGAAACCGCCGACCACGCCGGAAGTATGTCCCTTGACTTCAGCACCCGTTGCGGGGTCCACCAGCACGATGTCGGAGTACTTGAACGTCGTGTAGCTCAGGCCGTAGCCGAAAGGCCACTGGACATCCATCTTGGCATCGTAGTTATATGCCCCGGACATGGTGGAGACATTCTCGGACACCTTGTAGTCATAGGTATGGAGGGCGTTGATGTACTTGGGATAGGTAATGGGCATCTTGGCGGAGAAATTCTCTTCGCCCGAGAGCAGCATGGCCAGGGCATCGCCTCCGTAGTTGCTGGGCAGGAACACGTCCACGACCGCCTTGCAGAGGGGCTCGATGTCGGAGATGATCCTGGGACGGCCCTCGTTGAGGACGAGGATGACGGGCTTGCGCGTTGCGGCAAGGGCCTTGACCAGGTTCTTCTGGTTCTGGGAGAGGTTCAGGTCATTCATGTTGCCGGGGGTCTCGCAGTAACTGTTCTCACCCACGCAGCACACTATCACATCCGAGAAGAGGGATGCTGCCACGGCGCCGGCTATGCCTGAGGCGTCCTCTGCCTGCCAGTCGCCTCCCGCTTTGTAGGAGACACCGGCTACGTACTTGACATTGTTCTTCCCGAACTTCTCGGAAAGGGCGTCATAGATGGTGTTGGCCTCGGTGAACTCCTTGCTGTCGGCTCCCTGCCATGTGTAGGACCATCCACCGTTCAGAGCCCTCATACTGTTCCCGTTGGGTCCGGTGACAAGGATGCGGGTACCCTTCTTGAGAGGAAGGATGCCACCCTCATTCTTGAGGAGAACCTCGCTCTCGAGGGCTGCCTGCAGGGCCTGTGCCTTGAACTCGGGCTTGCCGAGTTCATAGACGGAAGTGTCCCAGGTGGGATTGTCGAAAAGACCGAGACGGTACTTCAGGCGGAGGACCCTCCTTACTGCGTCGTCGATGCGGGACATCGGGATGAGACCATTCTGGACTGCGGTCTTCAGGTCGGTGCAGCAGTTCTTGTCATAGGGGTCCATTATCATGTCTATGCCGGCATTGATGGCAAGGGCAAGGGCCTCGACCTTGTTCTGTGCGACATGCTCCCTGGTGAAGAGGTTATTGACGTCGGCCCAGTCGGTCACGATGAGGCCGTCCCAGTTGAGTCCCTCCTTGAGCCACTCGGTGAGGTACTGGTAGCTGGCATGCACAGGTACGGAATTCACCGAAGCGGAGTTCACCATGACCGATAGGGCACCTGCACGGATGCTCTGGCGGAAAGGCTCGAAGTACTTCTCCCTCAGGTCGAGGGGGTTCACATAGGCGGGGGTGCGGTCCTTGCCGGATGCGGGAGCGCCGTAGGCAAGATAGTGCTTGGCGCAGGCAGCGACCTTGTCGAAGGGGATGTGGTTGGGGTCCTCTCCCTGGTCCGCCACGGTGACGGTCCTGGCCATCACTGAGGACAGATAGGGATCCTCTCCCCAGCTCTCCCAGCCCCTTGACCACCTGGCGTCACGGCCGAGGTCCATAACGGGCGAGAACACCCACGGGGTCAGGGACGCCTTAGTCTCATAGGCGAGGACGTTCCCCATGTTGCGGGCATGCTCGGGATCGAAAGTGGCGGCCAGATTGATTTCCTGGGGGAAGAACGTACCCTCCGTAAGGTAGGTCGCACCGTGGATCATGTCAAGGCCGTAGATGCAGGGGATGCCGAGCTTCTCCATGGAAACTTCCTGGAACCTCCTTACCACCTTGGCCGTAGCCTCGGCGCTGTGGGCCCTGTCATGGATGACATTGAGGATGGAACCGATCTTGTAATTGCCGATGACGTCCTCGAGGGCTGCCTCGTCGATTTCCTCTCCGTTGGACTGCATGACCGAGGAGATGGAAAGCTGGACCATCTGGCCGACCTTCATGTCAAGGTCCATTGAGCGGAGGGTCTTCTCCACGGAGGCCTCTATCCCTGCGTCACGGGGTATGGCGGGTGTGGGATAGTTACCGGCTGACTTGCTCCCAGATCCCCCGCATGATGAGAGCAGGGCAAGGGCACAGGCAGAACCGAGGAGGGTCTTGAAGAATGTGTTCATGATTGGATATGAATGTATGTTAGGTTGTTATGGTCAAATATCGGGTGGGGGCCACTTTCAGTCAAAAAGGCTGGTCCCTCATAGGGAGGACCAGCCCAGAAACTGCGAATGGTTGCCCTTAGGCTTCTAGTACTCTACAACTCCGGGGAGTTCCTTGGCCTGGTCAATCATCTTCTGGAGCTCACCTGCGGTGGGAACCCTCTTTGTACGATGCTCCTTCTCGTTGGTCTCGAGCATAGCCTTGGCGAGGTTCTCTGCATTGCGATGCTTGAGTTCCTTCACAGTGTCAACACCTGCTGCCTCGAGAAGTTCGGAGAACTGAGGGCCTACACCCTTGATCCTGAAGAGGTCAGCGTGGTTTACCCATGTGAGGATGCGATCCTTGTCGATGCCGGTCTGCTCAACGAGCTCCTTGCGTCCCTTGGGGGTCTTTCCTTTTTCAAGTAGCTGAGGTACAGTCTCGATTCCTACGGCGATGAGTTTCTCGGCGTAGACGGGGCCAATGCCCTGGATGTCGATGATTTTGTATGCCATAATGCTGAATAAATTGATGATGTATTAGTATATATGTTATCGTTTTCCTTTCAAGTGGACTGGCCAAGGAGGCATCTGGGGCCTCATATCGCTTCAAAGTTAAAAATTATTTACCACAAGCAAAACAATTGTCGGAAAATTATTTCACACCTTTTTTCACTTCCCGAAACCGTAATCCCTGTCCTTGTCCTGGGTGGGCACTCCCTCTTTCATCCACTTGGGCATCGGCTCTCCCTTGAGGTAATGTCCGAAGAACTGCTCCAGGCGGCGGCTCAGGTCCTTGGAATTGCGCCTCTGCGAGAGGTTGTGCGCCTCATTGTTGTATTCCAGGAGCCAGGAAGGCTTGGCGTGGCGCCTGAGGTTCATGAAGTATTCTATGCCCTGGTACCAGGGAACCGCTCCGTCATTGTCGTTAGCCATGATAAGGACGGGGGTCTTCACCCGGTCCACGAAGAAAATCGGGGAGTTCTCGATATAGAGGTCCAGTCCGCCTTCGTCCCAGAGGCTCTTGCCGATGCGGCTCTGCCCGTGCTCATACTGGACTGCCCTCACATTGCCGCTCTCCCAGCGGATGCCGCCGTAGGCGCTTGTCATGTTCCCGACGGGGGCCCCGGCTCCTGCAGCGGCGTACATGTCGGTCTGGGTCACCAGGTATGCTGTCTGGTATCCTCCCCAGCTCTGTCCCTGGATGGCGAGCCGTTTGGGGTCAATCTGCGGGAACTGCCTGCACATCTCCTCGGTACCGGAGACAATGCAGTTGTAGGCGCTCTTGCCGGGATGACCGTCTACGTAGACGATGTCTGGAACGAAGATAGCATAGCCGTTGCTCACGAAATAGGGGATGTTGACTGTGGACCTCGAAGGGGCGGGTGCACGCCTGCTGTAGAGGGTCTCCGCATTCCTCTCATAGAAATATGCTATCATCGGAAGTTCCTTCTCCTTCCACTCCCCTTCCGGCAGGAACATGAGCCCGCTTAGCGGGGTTCCGTCGTAGGCGTTCCAATGGACCAGCTGCACGCTGCCCCACAGGAACTCCCTGGCCTGGGGATTTATGTCGGTGAGCCTCTGGGCCGAGCCGAAAATGTCAAGGGCGGTAGCCTTGCGTGCGAAATCCTTCTGGATGAGCCCCTTCCTGCTTCGGGCGGCACTGAGGTAGAGGTTTGTGTCCTCATTGAAATTGCCACGGGTGAAGGCAATGACAGGAGCCGAGCGGGCTATCTGGATGATGGGATAGGAATGACCGGTCGTGAAGTAATTGGGCTCCGACGGGTTGAAATCCGGGCACAGGGCATAACCGGCGGTCATGTCAGTCTCGTTGAAGGCACTGAGGTAATGCTTGTCGGCAAGGGCGTAATGGTGCGACAGCCCAAGGCGTCTGTCGGCGGGGGAATAGCCCCAGTCGATGGGGTCCACGTGACGGAGCCTCACCCTATCCCTCCTGCCTACGCCTTTGGTGATGCAGACGGTCTCCGATCCGTCCGGCTTCACCCTCCAGAGGTCATACCTGTCGCTAAGGACAAGGTACTTCCCGCCTTCCAGCCAAAGCGGCGCCCTCGTATACGGGGGTGCGGGTGCGGGATGGTCGTCCTCCTCGTCCCAGACGGGATAAGGGATCGATGCGGAAAGGTTGACGTCCACTCCCCCATCCACGCTCAGTGAGTGGAAATGGTTGTCGGCGTTGGAGTAGTAGACTGCGTAGGCGCCGTCCGGGGAGAAAGAGGCGTAGCCGTCCAGGGCATGGGCGATCTCGGTTGCCTCTCCCGTCCTGTAATCCACCTTGTAGATGTCCCTCTTGGAGTTGCCGTCCCATGTGCTTGCTATGCGGTACGGCTCGTCGTCCTCCATCATGGCGAACTTCCCGTCGCCTCC
>CAJOLJ010000104.1 GCA_905235445.1 uncultured Bacteroidales bacterium | reverse complement strand
CAGTTGTTTATGAAGAAACTTCCCGCTCTTCTCGTTTCCCTGCTTGTCATGTGCTCCTTCGCATACGGGCAGGGCAAGTCCCTCCATCAGCTACAGCAGGAATTCGTGGACCTGCGTTTCGGTATGTTCATCCATTTCGGACTTCCAACGTTCCAGAGCGCAGACTGGACTGACCCGGATCTCTCTCCCGAAGTCTTCAATCCCGTCAAGCTTGATACTGACCAATGGGTCAGGACAGCGAAGAGTGCAGGCTGCACGTTCATATGCGTCTCCGTCAAGCATCATGCGGGTTTCTGCATGTGGGACACGAAGACCACCGACTACTCGGTCATGAATTCCCCCATACACAGGGATGTTCTCGGTGAACTGATTCGGTCCCTTCGCAAGGAAGGGATGCAGGTGATGTTCCACTTTTCCATCCTCGATACCCATCACCGGATACGTCCGACCCTGCCGTTCACACCGGAGAAGACCCAGATGATAAAGGAGCAGCTTCGGGAACTTCTCACGCTCTATGGTCCGGTGAACACTATCATGTTTGATGGCTGGGATGCACCGTGGGGACGGATATCATATTCCGACGTTTCTTTCCCGGAAATCTATTCCTTCGTGAAGAACCTCCAGCCTGACTGCCTGGTAATGGACCTGAACGGTGCAAAGTATCCCCAGGACGCACTATTCTATTCAGATATCAGATGCTATGAACAAGGTGCGGGACAGAAGATCTCAGCTCAGACTAACAATCTTCCGGCCATGTCCTGCTATCCTCTCCAGAGAACCTGGTTCTGGAAAGAGGAATTCCCGACCAGTGAGCTGAAGGACGTGGATACAATAGTCAGTGAGAACATCATTCCCTATAATGAGGCATACTGCACATACATCCTCAATGCCGCCCCGAACAGGGACGGGCTGATAGATGACAACGCCGCGAAGGCGTTCCGAAGAATCGGGAAGATTTGGAAGAACACCGGTCACATAGTGGATGTTCCCGAGGCACCCTCACCCATTGTCGATGTCAATCTTGCGATAGGCAGGCCATGCGATTCCTCATGGTCCGATGATATGGACCTTATGGATTTTGCGAATGACGACAACTTCCAGACCTGCTGGGTGTCCAGTCCCGAAGTCAAGCAGCCCTGGTGGATGGTCTCAGTGGAGAAGGATAAGAGTGTAGGTATGGTCGTTGTTACAGCCAAAAATGCCGGTATGATAAAGAAGTTCAAGGCAGAGTATCTTCTTGATGGGATATGGCATGACATTCCGGATACCGGTCTTTCCGTCTCGGGACGGGTCAGCATACTCCGTTTCGCACCTGTTCATGCAGAGGCCCTTCGTGTGAAGTTCCTGGAATGGGAAGGAAACCTTGCTATTGCGGAAGTGGGTCTTTATTAAACAATTTCAGCATCCGCAGTGGTATTGTTTCATGATATGTGGAACATTCAAATAACAGTTCCACGTATGTGTCATTGACTTCAAGTCAACAAAGCTGGTCACGGTCAAAACACAAAATGAGTTCCTTGACAAAAGCCCGACCAACGTGCCAGGAAGGTATAGGGCACATCTCATTCCACGGGATTAGTATTGTCTATTCGTTGTTTTTTATAATTTTGCAAACATAGGGCTGCGCTTTGGCTTTGTCATATTTCCAGTAAAGCACAGTGGGGAATGTGCTTTTTATAACAGAATGCGATAAAATAGAGCAGCAAGTAGTTGTGCAAACACGGAGATAAAGTAATAATCAATAACTTATGGGAATTCTATCATCAATTTTAAAGTCTGTCGTGGGATCCGTACTCGGTGCTCAGAATGAGGGGGTCGACCGCTCCACCACGACTCCTCCCAAATCCGACTTTTCGGGGAATGTCTATCAGCCCAAACAGCCGCCGTATAATACGGAATATGAGTGCCTGGCATATTTCGAGAGTATAATACGGAGAGAGTACCCGCTTCTGACCGTTCGCAGGGAAGTGCCGGTAACCGATATAGTGGGCTATGCGGAGGATGTGTTCAAACTCTACGAGACCCGTCCATACCAGACTTACAAGGCAGAATGGGGAAAGCCCTATACATTCGCTCTGTACGAAGGCCCTGCCCTGAAGGCGGTGGTCATGCTCGGGGATGGCCACACTCATTCCAGCAATGTGAAGTATCTCATTGCCAGGAAATATGCCCAGAAGGTAGGCGTTCCTTACATCAATTTCTACACGCAGATGTCAAACGAGCACGACTATGTCGTGTCGCGTCTGCATCGTTTCCTCTAGAACCATACGGAAAAAGGGGATGCAACGAGTGTTGCGCCTGCGGCGGATGCAGCCCAGCCCATCAACATAAGTAGGCCTTGCAGGCGGCCTGGGTGGGGTACCATCAAGTGAACCGCAAATTTGCGGATTCAAAAACATTCCCCTTTTTCTTTTTTTTCATCCAATGGACGACGGCATCATCGGACAACTATCCAGTCAGGGAGTCTGGGAAGAATTCCTGTCCTGGCGCCTTGTGAAAGGGCGTTTCAACTGGACGGAGTTCGATGAGGCAGACCTGTATGTGGAGCGCAAGGAATTCCTGCCGCTGGCGAAACATCTCTCAGATGGGGGAAGGCTCGGTCTTCCGCACCGCACCACAATAAATAAGATGGGCTCTTCCAAGAAGCGGGTCGTGTATTCTTTCGATCCCCAGGAGATGACCGTCCTAAAACTCATAGCCCATCTCCTGTACAGGTATGACGGTGTCTTCTGTCCCAACTGCTATGCTTTCCGCCGGGGTCTGAGGGCGACGGATGCCCTCCTTCGTCTTAACCGCCTCACCCGCGACAAGCAGCTGTGGGCATACAAGCTGGATATCCACAACTATTTCAACTCCATATCCCCATCCCGAAGCTTCTTCCGATGCTTCAGGGTGTGCTTGCCGATGACCCTCTCCTGTACTCTTTCTTCGAGACTCTGCTTTCCGATGACAGGGTGTTGAGCGGTGAGGAGGTAATTCATGAGAGCCACGGCATAATGGCCGGGACCCCGACCTCGCCGTTTCTGGCGAATGTGTACCTGAGCGGTGTGGACAGGTATTTCATGGAGGAGGGAGCAATCTATGCCAGGTATTCGGATGACATCATCATCTTCGCCCCCGACCGGGAGACCCTTGAAGGGTACAAAAGCAAGTTGCTTGGTTTCCTCAATGACCTGGAACTTGAAGTTAACCCTGACAAGGAAAGAACGTACAGTCCCGACGAGGCATACGAGTTCCTCGGGTTCAAGTGCAAGGGAAGGTCAATTGACATTTCGGATGCGGCCCTGACAAAACTCAAGGGCAAAATCCGTCGCAAGGCAAAATCCCTTCTCAGGTGGAAGGAAAGAAAGGGGATGTCTTCAGAACAGGCAATGCTCTCGATGATAAGGCATTTCAACAGAAAGTTCTTCGAAGGGGCAGAAGACGGCTCCCTCACCTGGTCCAGGTGGTTTTTCCCTGTCATCACCGTAACCGATGGCCTTCGGGAAATCGATTCTTACCTTCAGGAGAACATCCGCTTCCTGTCAACTGGCCGTCACGGCAAAGCCAATTACCGCATCCGTTACGACACCCTCAAGCGCCTTGGCTACCGCAGCCTGGTACATGAGTACTACCTCTTCAGGGAAGGGCGGACCGAAGAGGGGGCTTTCAAGTAATCTTTTTTCGTCTGCGGCTATTTCCCGGTCAGTATCTCGACCATCCTGGTATCGGTCCCTTCGGGAGAGAGTATCCCGAACCCTTCGGGTCCTTCCCTGTAGCACCACACTGCACGGGCGATCCCGAGTTCATCGAATGCGGCGTTCATGTCGGTGAAGAAGCGGTACCTCTGCTCCTCATTGGCTTTGACGCCAAGGCAACCGTATTCCCCGCAGTAGACGGGGATTCCGAGGGACTCGGCCACGGCCTTGGGTCTTCCGAATTCCCGTAGGAAACGCTCCTTGTCGTAGTGTTCTCCTCCCGGTCGGACCTCTCCGGGATAGTATACCGGTCCCTCGAGGTCCCTCATCTCTGTCCAGCTTGCCCTATAGTGGGTCAGTTGCATGGGCTCGTAATAGTGGAAGCTCAGTATTATGTTCGGGTCACCCTTGGGAAGGGACAGCAGCTCCACCGTATCGAAGCTCTGCCAGAGGTTGCTGCCTATGACAATGACCCTGTTCTTTTCCTTTGCCCTCACCACGTCGTAGCATGCCCCGGCAATCCTGTTCCAGTCCTCGGGGTCGTCTGCGACAGGCTCGTTCATCAGTTCATATGCTACCATCGACACGGGATACTTGCGCAGTTCGTCGGAAAGGTCCCGCCAGCACTGATAGAATGCCTCCTGTGCCTCAGGCTTCGTGAAAAGCGGCCTCTCGTCCGCCACGAAATGGTGTGACCTCAGGATATGCAGGTCCACGATGACCCGAAGTCCTGAAGATAAGCATCCATCAATGGCAGAGTGAAGAAGGGCGAAGGCCTCCTCGTCCTTGGTCCCGTCCTCATGGAACATCTGTTCCTCGTCGATGGGGATCCTGACATGGTCGAAGCCCCAGGCCTTTATTTGTTCGATGTCCTTGGATGTGAAGTAGGCAGCCCTACTCTCACCCCTCTCGTGGCTTTGGGATAGCCAGTGGGCGATGTTAACGCCCTTCTC
This sequence comes from uncultured Bacteroidales bacterium, assembly GCA_905235445.1. Classification (GTDB taxonomy): domain Bacteria; phylum Bacteroidota; class Bacteroidia; order Bacteroidales; family UBA932; genus Cryptobacteroides. The sequence continues at coordinate 8,238 of CAJOLJ010000104.1, read as the reverse complement.
GAGGGTGAAGCTTTCCTTGGGGGTGCAGCCGCCAAGAAACAGGAGGGCGGTAAATGTGGAGACAAACAGCAGGGGGAAGAGTTTGTTTTTCATGTTTTTCAGTTCTTTTTGCAAAGATGGGCTTTTTTCCCTCGAAACACGCTGTTTTTGACTATTTTTGTAAAGCACACAACAAAATCAGTCCTTGTATGAAAAGCTTTTTTGGGGCAGTCCCCTTCATGGCTGTCGCATTCCTGTCTCTATTGTCCTGTTCCGGGGGAAAGGATTTCACCCTTACGCAGGGACAGACTCACCCCCTCCCCGGTGATTACAGGAACTTTACACTCAGCGGGGAGTTCCTCTGCGAGCCTTCTTCCGAGGCCATCATATCCTTTCATGATGACGGGAGTGGCTCGGGTTATGGCGTTGTCCTTCACTCTGGTCCCATCGACGGGACCCTCAAGAGCGGATCCCTCGTTCATGTCCGCAACCTCTACAGGGCCCTGGAGGAGGAAGGGGAGTGGGCGGCGTTTGAACTGTCGGTGAGAGGAAAGAACATAAGCGTCAAGATCAAGGATACCGATGTGGTCTGTTACACCGAGCCCGAAGAACCCTTCAGGCTTCCTGCCTACAAGGCCATGCGACTGGGTCACGGAAAGACAGAGATTGCCTCTGTAAGGGGCACGGTGAAATTCAGGGGAGTGAAAATGGTGGCCCTTGGGGATGACGCAACCCCTCCTTGCGACAGCCTCCCTCCCATCGACGAGAGTTCCGACCTGGCCATAAGGGCCCAGCAGAAAGATTTTCCCGTAATTGACTACCATGTCCACCTCAAGGGCGGGCTCACCGCCTCCATGGCCCATGCCAAGTCCATGAACTACGGCATCAACTACGGGGTCGCCCCCAATGCCGGGCAGGGTGGAGTCGGCAGGATGCTGTCCGATGACTCTGAAGTGTACGGGTACTTCGAGGAAGTGAAGGATATGCCTTTCCTCAGGGGTGTGCAGGGAGAGGGCAGGAAATGGACCAGGGATTTCTCAAGTGAGGCACTCGGGGTGTTTGACTACCTTTTCACCGATGCCATGACTATCGTGGACGGCAAGGGAAGACTTTGCAGGATATACCGTGATGAGGAAGTGATAAGGGACGGTCTTACGGACGGGCAGTATATGGATATGATAGTGGACCAGACCGTGAAGATACTCTCCAACGAGCCTGCGGACATCTTTGCCAACGCTTTCTTCCTTCCGGATTTCCTGAACGACAGGTTTGAGGGGATGTGGACCGACGAAAGGGTCTCGAGGGTGCTTGACGTAATGCAGGACAAGGGCATAGCCCTGGAAATCAGCGCCCGCTACAGAATCCCCAGCGAGAGGATAATACGGGAGGCCAAAAAGCGGGGCATCAAGTTCACTTTCGGCACCAACAATGTGGACGGGGATTTCGGGAGGCTGGAATACAGCCTTGAGATGGCCGACAAATGCGCCCTTGAGGCTTCGGACATGTGGTTCCCGTCCATGAGCACCCGCTCCCGGAGGCCCGCTGTCATCTACAACCATTTCAGCGATGACGGAAAGACGGTGCTTTTCAACGGGAAGGACCTCGAGGGCTGGGTCCCTGTACTTGCCGAAGAAAGCGATGAGCCGGTCTTCAAGGTCGAGGACGGGGTCATTTCCGTATCGGGAAAACCCAACGGGTACCTGCGTACCGAGCGTCAGTACGGAGACTACACCCTCCATGTGGAGTGGAGGTGGGTCGGGGAACCCACCAACAGCGGACTCTTCCAGAGAGTCCAGGAAGGGGACAAGGTGTGGCCCTCGACCTATGAGTGCCAGCTGCAGGCGGGACGTGCCGGGGATATATTGGGACTGGGCGGAGCGGATCTGCCCGACATCCCGAAGGGACCTGGTGTCAGGTTCCCCAGAAGCCCGAGGAACCATCCGGATTCACAGATAGAACTTCCCGCAGGGGAGTGGAACCGCGCAGAGATCATCTGCCGTGGAAAGCGGATGACCGTGTACATTAACGGAAGCCTCGAGAACGATGTCAAGACAACTCTCGATGTGGGATACATAGCCCTCCAGAGCGAGGGCGGACCGCTGCAGTTCAGGAACATCTGGATTGAGTAGAGGGGGGCTACTCGCCCCATATCGCACCCTCCAAGGGAGGCAGATTATGGAAATATGGCTATTTTTGTCTGTTGAAAACATTCCACGGGTATTGTTATTCACATCAACCAGAATTCTCCTACGCTCATGAAAAAACAGATCTCGATATGTTTGTCCCTGCTGCTCCTCCCGCTTTTTCTCGGGGCGCAGACGACAAATGACATAGATATCAAAGTGGTCCTTCATCACGACGGGTCCGCCACCATTACCCAGAACTGGGATGTCGTTGTGGTCAGCGGGACCGAGTGGTACGTTCCCATCTCCAATCTCGGCAAGATGACGGTGAGTAACCTCCAAGTGAGAGAGAACGGCCACCAGTTCATAAGTGAAGGTGAGAATTGGAAAGTGGACAGGACCATTGCCGAGAAGACGGGCCGCTGCGGCATTCACAAAACAAAGAAAGGCGTGGAGCTGTGCTGGGGACAGGGGGAATACGGCCACCACAACTGGGAGGCGACATTCGAAGTGTCCGGCCTGGTCCAGTCACTGGAGGACTGCGACGCCTTCAACTTCCAGTTCGTGAATACCGGTCTCGCGGCATCGCCCCACCGAGGCAAAGTAACCATAATGAATGATACTGGAGGGGAACCGTGGACTTATGACAACACCAAAGTGTGGAGCTTCGGGTTCGAAGGGGAAATCAATCTCGTGGATGGTGAGATAGTGGCAGAGGCTCCTTGGGGGGTGACCCGCGATGGTAGCATGACAGTAATGGTTCGCTTCGAAAAGGGACTCTTCCAACCGACCGTCAGCCGCCCCATCAAGTTCTCCAAGATGCAGAAAAAGGCCTTCAAGGGCAGTTCCTACAGCACCGGCGAGATGGGTCTTGACCTGGAAAGTTTGTTTGACATACTTGTCGGGTTGTTGTTCATCCTGTACATCGTGTATGCTGCAATCAGCACCGCCCTTGGGTACAAGTACAAGAAATCTTTTTTCGGGAAGAAAAAGATAAAGGAGTGGTATCGTGATGTCCCCCTGGAGGGTAACCTGCCCGCGGCCTATTATGTCCTGAAGAACGGTAACATATTCCTTTCGAGCATAGAATCCAGTAATCTTGTCGGGGCTTATTTCCTGAAATGGATTCTGGAAGGCTATCTGAAAGTGATACCGGACGACAAGAGAGTCAACCTGGATTTCTCGAAATCCGCCCCCGACCTGGACCCCATCGAGAGGTCTCTTTACGATATGGCCAGAAGTGCCAGCGGGGATAATCTGATCCTTGAGAAGGGAGAGTTCGAGAAGTGGTCCGACAAGCATTTCGGGCAAATGACCAAATGGCCGGACAAGGCGGAGAAGAGCGGAAAGGCTTTTCTCAGTAAAAAGGGGTTCACGGTAAATGGCTCCTCCACTTCACCCCAGACCCAGAAGGCCCTGTCCACCGTAATCGAGTTCAAGAATTTCCTCAATGATTTCACCCTGGCCAAGGAAAGGGGAGTGGTGGAAGTCGGGATGTGGAAGGATTACCTGGTCTATGCCCAGCTTTACAACATAGCCGACAAAGTGAGCAAGGAACTCGGCCAACTCTTCCCCGCGGAGATGGAGCAGTACTCCAAGCAGTACGGCCTGGACTACAGGTCGATGCTGTGGACGGTGAACTACAGCAGGACCATGGCCACTGCGACCATGAATAAAGCCATGTCCCAGGCGAGCAGCTCCTCCTCCGGCGGCTTCGGAGGCTCTTCCTCCTTTGGCGGAGGAGGCGGTTTCAGCGGAGGCGGCTTCGGAGGCGGCAGCAGGTAACATCAAAGTGAAATGAAAGGAAAACTACAAGCGGCAGCATTGCTGTATTTGGCGGTATGCATACTTACATGCAACTGCACGGGACCGTCTTCTGATTACCATGACCCGTCCCTTCCTTCCGAGAAAAGGGCGGAGATCCTGCTGGGGAAGATGACCCTTCACGAAAAATGCCTTCAGCTCCAGAACAGGTACATAGGCTCGGTATCCGACATCGCCCAGGTATTCAAGGGGGAGAGCGTCGGAACGGTCCACAATATGTCCGGGGATGCCCACATGTGCCGTGACCTCATGGATTCCGTGCAGCGGTACATGCTCACTGCCACCCGTCTTGCCATCCCGGTCCTTCCCTGTGTTGAAGGCATACAGGGCATACTTCAGGACGGCTGCACCCTTTATCCCTGTGCCCTTGCCCTGGGGAGCACCTTCAACCCGGACCTTGTCAGGGAGGCCACCTCGCAGATGGCTGCCGAGGCCAGGGCAATGGGGCTCCATCAGATTCTCTCCCCGGTGCTGGACATCGCCAGGGACCTCCGCTGGGGAAGAGTGGAAGAGACCTTCGGCGAGGACCCGTTCCTGATAGGGAAGATGGGGACCGCATTTATCGAAGGATACCAGGGGGAAGGGGACATGACTTGCACACCGAAACATTTCGTGGCGCACGGTTCCCCGACCGGGGGACTTAACTGCGCAAGCGTCCCCGGGGGACAGAGGGAACTCCGTTCCCTGTACCTGTATCCTTTCAGAAAAGTCATTTCCGAGACATCCCCCCTGTCGGTAATGAGTTGCTACAGCTCCTATGACGGGGTTGCCGTCACAGGCTCACGCTACTATATGACGGACATCCTGAGAGGGGAACTTGGTTTTGACGGGTACGTGTACTCCGACTGGGGAAGCGTGGAGAGGCTGTACAATTTCCATCACAGCGTCCTTTCCCCCGCTGACGCAGCGGCAAAGGCCCTCATGGCAGGAGTGGACATAAACATTGACTCCACATCCCAGACCATCGAGGAGCAGGTTCTTGACGGCACCCTGGATGAAAAGTATGTCGACGAGGCTGTACTGCGGATTCTTACGGTGAAATTCAAGCTCGGCCTTTTCGACGATCCCTTTTCCAAGGAAGGACCCGTCCGGGATGGGCGAAGCGTCGCCCTTTCCGAGAAGGTGGCACAGGAAAGCGCAGTCCTTCTTGAGAATAACGGTATCCTGCCCCTTGATTTCTCCACTGTCCGAAGCATCTGTGTCGTGGGGCCCAATGCTTCGCAGACGGTCTACGGGGACTACAGCTGGACCACTTCCGACACCAGGGAGGGGATATCCCTCCTGCAGGGACTTTCGCAGGTCCTTCCCCCCTCTGTCGCCCTTTCCTATGAAAAGGGATGCGACCATTGGAGCCAGGATGCAAGTGGCATAGACGCTGCGGTAAGGAAGGCTTCGCAAAGCGATGTCATAATTGCGGCTGTCGGGACACGCAGCACCTATCTTGCCCGCAACCCCGTGTATTCCACCTCAGGGGAGGGCTTCGACCTTTCTTCCCTGGACCTTCCGGGAAGGCAGCAGGAGCTTCTTGAAAGACTCGCCATCACGGGTAAACCCCTCGTTGTGGTTCTCATTTCCGGTAAACCACTTGCCATCCCGTGGGTCAAGGAAAATGCTGACGCACTGCTTGTCCAGTGGTATGGAGGTGAAATGCAAGGAAAAGTCCTTGCCCAGATACTTACCGGGGAAGTGAACCCGTCGGGGAGGCTCAATGTCTCATTCCCCAGGAGCACGGGTGCCACACCCTGCTACTACAATTACCTCCCCACCGACAAGGATTACATGGGCAACACCGGCGGAACCCTGGACGAGCCCAACGACAGGTATATCTTCGAGTCATGCTACAGTCTGTGGCCTTTTGGCTACGGGAAGAGTTACAGCACATTCGAATGGTCCGATTTTGAGTGCAGCGCCATGGATGACGGCATTCATGTCAGCATGTCGGTTTCCAACCGGTCGGATCGTGACGGAAAGGAAACCGTACAGGTGTATGTCCACGATAAGGTAAGCAGCGTGGCCCTTCCGTGCAAGCAGCTGAAGGCTTTCCAGAAAAAGGAGGTACGGGCCGGGGAAACGAAGCGCTTCGGCATGGTAATCCCATACAGTGAGCTCACCCTCTTTGACGAGGAGGGGAAGGAAGTCCTGGAAAAGGGAGAATTCGAGATCATGGCGGGACCTTCCTCCGAGGAGATACTTTTCACAGGAACCTTGACCCTGTAATGGACTTCACGGGAACAGTCACGAAAATGGAAGGGTACTTGGGAGGGAAAAGTCCCTCCGGCAGGTTCACATGACACTTATCTGCGCCCTTCCAGCCATGTTCATTTGGAAGCGCCTTGACTAACTTTGCTGCAGATGGCAAAAGACAACTACACTTTTCTCACGTCGTCTCCCGTTCATGAGGTCATACTCAAGTTGGCGGGTCCTTCCATAGTGAGCATGCTGGCCACGAGCCTCCACAATCTGGTCTCCACCTTCTATGTCGGAAGGATAAGCACAGAGGCGACAGCCGCTGTGGGTGTGTCCTTCGCCCTCATGGCCATTATCCAGGCCATAGGCTTTCTCTTCGGACAGGGTTCGGGCAACTTCCTTTCCAGGGCCCTCGGGGCGAAAAAGGACACCCAGGCCAGTGTCATGGCCGCTACGGGCTTTATTTATGCGGTCCTCTCCGGGGCGCTTATGACGCTGTTCGGACTGCTGTTCCTCAGTCCGCTTTGCAGCCTTCTGGGGGCTACCGAGACCATTCTTCCGCAGACAAGGAGTTACCTCCTCTGGATACTTCTTGGCACTCCCGTGATGACCGGGGCCATGGCCCTCAATAACCAGCTCCGTTTCCAGGGAAGCGCACGCTTCGCCATGTACGGGGTCCTTGCGGGAGCCCTCGTGAATGTAGTCCTTTCACCCATTTTCATTTTCGTGGTGGGAATGGGCGTGGGCGGAGCCGGACTCGGGGTGTTCTGCGGACAGTCAGTCAACCTGGCGGTAATGTGGTGGGGAACGAGGAGGCCCGGGAACATCCGCATTGAAGCGAGGAACTTCTCTACCGGGTGGTTCTATGTCAAGGAGATCCTGGCAGGAGGGACTCCGTCCCTGACAAGGCAGGGCCTTGCCAGCATTGGCGTTGCCATGCTCAATGTCGCAGCCGGTGCGTACGGGGATGTAGCAATAGCAGGAATGAGTATCGTGGGACGTGTGACCTTCGTCATTATGTCCGTGGTGATTGGCATAGGGCAGGGCTACCAGCCCCTATGCGGGTTCTGCTACGGGGCCCATCTGTATGACAGGGTGAAAAAGGGCTTCTGGTTCATCATCTGGGTCGGCGTGGCATTCCTGGCCGTGTGTTCCGGCCTGGGGATGGCTTTCGCCCAACCCATTGTCCGGGTCTTCAGGGATGATCCTGAGGTGGTGGACATCGGAAGTGTGGCACTTAGGTGGCAGATGGCTTCACTTCCGCTTTGCGCCGTCATCATGTACACCAATATGATGATGCAGACGACAAGAAGACCCGTGCAGGCCAACATACTGGCAGCGGCAAGAAGCGGCATCTTTTTCATTCCCCTGATTCTCCTTCTTCCCCGTAGGTTCGCTCTTCTGGGTGTGCAGATGTGCCAGACGTGGTCGGATGTGCTATCCTTCGTCCTGGCAGTGGCAATAGCGATAGGCGGTTTCAGGACAATGGGAAGAGGTGCTCCTCACCCTTCCGGGTCCACCAAATAGAAAGACCCCGCACTGCGGGGCCTTTCCTGTTGGGAATCAGTTCCTTTCCTTTATGGGGTCATCGTAGAGGTCCTGCAACCGTTCGAGTTCATCCATGAGTTCCCTCGTGACTTTTTCCGTACCGGCATTTCCGTAGATGCTATGCATCTGAAGGGGATCTTCCTTGAGGTCGAAGAGTTCCCACTCATCGACATCATTGTAGAAGTGCATGAGTGAATACCTTTCCGTACGCACTCCGTAGTGACGCCTGACCGCATGTTCCGCAGGGTACTCGTAGTAATGATAGTAAAGGGACCGTCTCCAGGAGGATGGCCTCTTTCCCTTGAGAAGTGGCAGGAAACTTTCTCCCTGGATATCATCTGGGATGGGAACTCCCGCAAAATCAAGGATGGTGGGAGCGTAATCGATGTTCTGGACGAAAGCATCTATGTCATTGGACTTCCGCCCGAAGGAAGTCGGTGCGTAGACCTTGGTCATAGAACGGGGGGCCTTGACCTTTTTTCCTCCCGGCATTCTCACCAGAAGCGGTGTCCGGAAACTCTCCTCGTACATGAACCTCTTGTCGAAGAACCCGTGCTCCCCCATGAAAAAGCCCTGG
>CAJOLJ010000103.1 GCA_905235445.1 uncultured Bacteroidales bacterium | reverse complement strand
GGACTTCATGTCGGACGGGACCATCCAGATAGCCCCTCTGGCCTACATGAGGGGAAGGACTCTGGACAGGGCCTGCGTGATACTGGACGAGGCCCAGAATACGAACATGGCCCAACTGAAGATGTTCCTGACCAGGATGGGCCCCTCAGCCAAGTTCATAGTCACAGGCGATGCCTCCCAGGTCGACCTCCCCAGGAAGGAGGACTCCGGGCTGGTGAGGGGCATCGGGCTGCTGCGTGACATCAAGGGAATCTCGACCATCACTTTCACTTCCGAGGACATAGTGCGTCACCCTCTCGTGGGAAAGATAGTAAGGGCCTTCGACTCCCATGAGAAAGCCCTTCGTGAAGAAGGGAGCACCTCCCCCCTCCAGCAGGAAGACAGCAGGGAGGAGAAGGAAGAGAGCGAGGGCCCGAAGGACTCCCGGTAGCAGCCTTGAGCTTTAGCCCTTCTCCCATGACACCGCTAACAAAAAGGGTCCCCGTACTACGGGGGCCCTTTCACTAATCTCGGTCAAGGGTCTTTCGACCCTATATCAAAAATCAGGTTACTTTATGACACCGGTCTTCACGATCTCGTTGTACTTGTCATAACCGGCCTTGAAGGAATCGTCAGTGCTGCTGAAACGATAGTAGGCGTTCTTCAGGTACTCGGCGATGCTGACCTTCACGGAGTCGTCCTTGGAGAGGGCGAAAGCCTTCTCGAAAGGCTCGATGCAATCCTTCAGGCTCTTCTCGAACTTCTCTGCAAGCTCCTGGTACTTCCTGTCATCCATCTCGTTCTGGGCGGCGTCACCGAACTCGACGGCCCTGTTGTAGTGAAGGATACCCTCACCGATGTAACCGTACTCGTACTTGGGATCGATCTCGGCGCACTTGCGGTAAGCCTCCACGGCCTTGTCATAGTCCTTGAGCTGTGCCCTGGTGTTGCCCTCGACATAGTAGAGGGAAGCATTGTTGGGCTCGTTCTGCTTTGCCTTGTCAAGAAGCTCGAACAGGCGGTCGGTGCTTTCCCCGGAGGAGATGTAGTAGTTGATCAGGCCGATCATGATGCTCTGGCTCTGGGGGAACTTCTCGAAGCCTTCCTCAAGATACTTCTTTGCGCTGTCGGGCTCTGCGTCTGCGAGCTTGGCAAAGATCTCACCTTCCTCTGCATAGTAACCCAGGTCGTAGCACTTCTTGTAGAACTGCAGGGCGCGGGCCTTGTCTCCGGAGAAGCCAGCCACGAAACCGGCGTTGTAGATGGAGCTGGTGTCAACCTTGCTCACGGGAGCGGTAGCGAGGGCGGCAGCGGCCTTCTCGAAGAGGACGGAAGACTTGGCGTAGTTGCCCAGGGAGTACTCGTTATAAGCCTCGTTGTTGTACTTGGAGTTGATGTCTGCGATGATTGCAGGGACATCCTTGGCCTTCTTGGGATCGAGCTCGTAGGCTTTCTTGTAAGCGTCGAGAGCCTTTTCAAGGGCATTCTCCACGACAGGCTTCGTAACCTCGACAATCATGAGGGCATCACCTTCGAAATAGAGGTTCTTGTCCGCATGGGCTTCCTTGGTGTAAGTCTTGCCGGCGATGGTCACTTCCTCGGTGCTGAGGGCAGGATCACCCGTGAGGATGAATTTCAAGTCATTGCGGGATGCTCCGGGAAGGATGCTTCCTGTAGGAGCCTCGTAAGCTGTGACATAGGCTTTTCCCAGGTTCAGCCATGTCTGAGCCTTGGTAGCATTCTTGGGGTTCTCGGATGCGGCGACGGCCTTGTTGAGGGCCTTGAGGGCTGCATCCGGCTTCACCTGTGCACCTGCGATCTGGACAGATGCGAAAATTGCCAAAGCAATAAGGATTCTCTTCATAATGCTATAAAATGTTTAGTTGTTATACTTTATTGTGTCGTCCCTTACAGCGGGTGCGGTCGCAGTGCCGTCAGTCCTCGTCCGGAGAGGGGGCGTCCTCATTCCCGTTTTCCACTTCTTCCTCGTCATCCTCGAGCACCTCGTCAGCATCGTCGTCCTGGGGTATCTCACCCCCTTCCTCCATTATCTCGGGGACGATATCGACCGCCTCCTGGTCCTCCGGTTCCTCCTCCTCTATTACGGATACGAGGGATACGGAGGCAATGGCGTCGCCTTCATTGAGGTTGATGACCTTCACTCCCTGGGCATAGCGTGAAATCACACCTATCGTGGAGAGTGACATCCTTATGACAAGTCCCTGGCGGGTCATTATCATGAGGTCATCGTTGCCCTTGACATTCTGTATTGCAACAAGCTTGCCAGTCCGTTCAGTAATGCGCACGATTCGCACTCCCTTGGCTGCGCGGTTGGTCATCCTGACGGTCGCGGGGTCTATTCTCTTGCCCATTCCGTTCTCGGTGAGGACCATGATCTTGTTGTCGGAAAGGTCATCGGCCTGGAAGTCGATGTTCACTGCTCCCACCACGAAATCACCTTCCGTGAGCTTGATTCCGTGGACACCTGCGGCGTTGCGTCCCATAGGACGGACACTTCTCTCGTTGAAGCGGCAGCAGTAACCGTCGTGGGTGGAGAGGAAGATGTCGTCATGTCCGGTGGTGAGAAGGGCACCGAGGAGCTCGTCACCTTCCTTGATGGTCACGGCATTCACACCGAGGGAACGTGGATGGGAATAAGCCTCGAGGGTGGTCTTCTTGATGATTCCGCACTTGGTGTACAGAGTCACATAGTGGTTGCGGAGGAACTCCTCGTCATTGAAGGTGCGGACATTGAGGATGGCCTTTATCTTGTCGTCGGGGATATTCAGCAGGTTCTGGATGGCCCTTCCCTTGGAAGTGCGTCCGAACTCGGGCACCTGGTACACCTTCAGCCAGTAGCAGCGGCCGCTGGCGGTGAAGAACAGCATGGTCGAGTGCATGTGGGCCACATAGAGGTGGTCGATGAAGTCCTCCTCCTTGGTGGCGCTGCCCTTGAGGCCCTTGCCTCCCCTCCTCTGGGTCTTGAACTCGCCCAGGGATGTCCTCTTGATGTAACCGAGGTGGGAGATGGTCACGGCGACATCCTCGTCGGGATAGAAGTCCTCGGGGTTGAAGTCACTTTCGTCGGGCACGATCTCGGTGCGGCGGGCATCTCCGTACTTGGCCTTGACCTCGGCGGTCTCGTCCTTTATTATCTGCATCTGGAGAGTGACGTCGGAGAGGACCTGCTCGCAGTAGGCGATGAACTTCTCCAGTTCGTCGTACTCAGCCTGGAGTTTCTCCCTCTCCAAGCCGGTGAGCTGACGCAGGCGCATCTCGATGATTGCCTGGGCCTGGACATCGGTGAAGCCGAAAGTCTCGATGAGGGTGGCCTTGGCCTCGTCAGCGGAGGCGGAAGCCCTGATTATCCTTATAATCTCGTCGATGACATCGATCGCCTTGAGAAGGCCCTCCAGGATGTGGGCCCTCTTCTGTGCCTTCTGCAGGTCGAAGCGGGTGCGGCGAAGGATGACGTCATGCCTGAAGTCAATGAAGACTTTAAGTATCTCCTTCAGGGTAAGGGTCTTGGGACGTCCTCCCACGAGTGCCACGTTGTTCACCGAGAAACTGGACTGCAGGGGGGTGAACTTATAGAGGTTATTGAGGACCACGTTGGAATTGAAGCCCTGCTTGACCTTTATTATCACCCTGACTCCCTCACGGGAGGTCTCGTCGTTTATGTAGGTGATGCCCTCCAGTTTCTTGTCCTCGACCATCTGGGCGATCTTCTCGATCATCTCCCTCTTGTTGACCATGTAGGGGATCTCTGTGACGACGATGGTCTCGCGGCCCTTGTCGTCAACCTCGATCTCGGTCTTGGCACGGATGACGATGCGGCCCTTCCCGGTCTGGAAAGCGTCACGGATGCCGCTGATGCCATGGATGATGCCACCCGTAGGGAAATCGGGGCCCTTGATGTACTGCATCAGTTCCTCGGTCGTGATGTCGGGGTTGTCGATATAGGCGCAGATGGCGTCACAGGACTCGGAGAGGTTGTGGGGAGCCATGTTGGTGGCCATACCCACAGCGATGCCGGAGGAGCCGTTGAGCAGGAGCAGGGGGACCCTGGTCGGAAGGACGGTTGGTTCCTGCTCGGTGTCATCGAAGTTGTTCATGAAATTGACGGTGTCCTTGTCGATGTCCGCGAGGACCGCTTCCGTCATCTTCTCCAGCTTGGCCTCGGTGTACCTCATGGCGGCCACCGGGTCGCCGTCCATGGAGCCGAAGTTGCCCTGACCGAATATCAGGGGATATCTCTGGTTCCAGTTCTGGGCCAGGCGGGCCATTGCGTCATACACGCTGGAATCCCCGTGGGGATGGTACTTTCCAAGCACCTCGCCCACCACCTTTGCCGATTTGCGGGTCTGGCCGGAGAATCCCAGGCCAAGGCCATCCATTCCGAACAGGACTCTTCTCTGTACCGGTTTCAGGCCATCACGGGCATCCGGGAGAGCACGGGACACGATGACGGACATCGAATAATCGATGTACGCAGAGCGCATCGTCGATGTTCACTTGCTCAATGGTTCCGCTCAGGCCTTCCTGTTCAATTGTCTTATCTATATCTTCTGCCATATCTGTGATTTAAGTATGCAGGGACCGGGCCCTGCCTGCGGTGCCTGGGATGCGGCGGAGTGTACCACTTATCCAACAAGCACAATAACATGCAAAAATAGGCAAAAAAATCGATTATTTTTGCTTCGGGACTCATTTTCGCCTCGCTTTTTTTCACCAGGGCCATCTGCCAATCTGTCATGAAAAGAAGTCCCGGGGTTTATGTTATTATTTTGCACGGGTTTTGTAATTTTGAAGGACGGTGGGCACAGAGTGTCTCTGTACCCCGTTCGGACCAATACCGCTCCTTCCCCAAGGAGCGCACTTCCCCTAGGACAACAATACTACAATTTATGGAAATACAGATTTCAGGAGAACTGCAGGAGATCATACGCTACTCCAGGGAGGAAGCTCTCAGGACGGGATGCTACGGCATCTCCCCCGACCACTTCTTCCTCGGCATCCTGCGCCATAATGACAATAACGCCATGAAGGTTCTCAAGGGGCTCGGGATGGACACCGTCCAGATGAAGGCATTCATCGACGAGAGGGTGACCACCAGGGAGAGCATCCCCTACGAGGACATCGAAAGGATCTCTTTCACGAGGGCAGCGCAGAATGTCCTCCAGATGACAGTCCTGGAGGCATCCAGGAAACACTTCTCCCAGGCTTATTCGCAGCACTGCATGCTGGCCCTGTGCCGGGTCAGCGGCTCCTATGGTGCCGCCTTCCTCCGCAACCACGGGGTCGACTACGGGAAACTGCTCATCTACATGGAAAAGGAAGGACTCATGGGCTCCAGGCCCCAGGGTTCCTCTTCTTCACCTTCATCCTCCCAGCAGGCGAACTCCGATGACGGGGACGACATCGGGGTCGAGTTCAATTCCCCCGAAAGGGGCGAGGGAGACTCCCCTGACCTCAGAGAGCTGGAGGCCTACACCTTCGACCTCACCGCGGCGGCAGCCGAAGGGAAACTGGACCCGGTTGTGGGAAGGGAGAACGAGATAAACAGGGTCATCGAGATCCTCGGACGCCGGAAGAAGAACAACCCCATGCTCATCGGGGAACCCGGTGTAGGCAAATCAGCCATTGTCGAGGGCATTGCCCAGAGAATATCCAAGGGGGAGATTTCCCCGGTGTTCGCAAAGAAGAGGATACTGACCCTGGATATAGCCTCGGTCGTTGCCGGTACAAAGTACCGCGGTGACTTCGAGCAGAGGCTCAAGAACATCCTCGCTGCCGCCAAGGCAGACCCCAATCTCATCCTTTTCATTGACGAGTTCCACACCATTATCGGTGCCGGCGGGGCTTCGGGGAGCCTGGATGCGGCAAATATGCTCAAGCCTGCCCTGGCCAGGGGGGAGATCCAGTGCATCGGGGCTACCACGATGGACGAGTTCTCGAAGATAGTAGAGAAGGACGGGGCACTTGACAGGAGGTTCCAGAAAGTCGTCGTGGAAAGCACCGACATCCCCCAGTCAATAGCCATCCTCAAGAAGCTCCAGCCCAACTACGAGAAGTATCATTCACTTTCCTACGGTGAAGGGGCTATCGAGGCGTGCGTCACCCTGTCTGACCGCTACATCACCGACAGGACCCTTCCGGACAAGGCCATCGACGCCATGGACGAGGCTGCTTCGATGGTGAAACTGCGCTCCGCTTCCGGGAAAAGGGAACCCGTCGTGACTCCCGACGATGTCGCGGAGGTCGTATCCAAGATTACGGGCATACCCGTAAACAAGGTCGCAGAGAGCGAGGGCAACCGCATCCTCCGGATGAAGGACCGCCTGAGGGGCCGCATCATCGGACAGGACGAGGCCATAGACAAGGTCTGCGCAGCCATCCGTCGCAACCGTGCCGGGCTGAAGGACCCGGGCCGCCCGATCGGTTCATTCCTCTTCTTCGGTCCTACGGGCGTAGGTAAGACCCAGCTCGCCAAGTGCCTTGCCGAATACCTTTTCGACTCCGAGGAGAACATTGTCCGTCTGGACATGAGCGAGTACATGGAGAAGTTCTCGGTGTCCCGCCTCATAGGGGCTCCTCCAGGATATGTAGGATATGAGGAGGGTGGACAGCTAAGCGAGAGGGTCCGCCGCAAGCCCTACTGCGTAGTGCTTCTCGATGAAATAGAAAAAGCCCATCCGGATATCTTCAACATACTGCTGCAGATCCTCGATGACGGACGACTGACCGACAGCGAGGGACGTACCGTCAACTTCAAGAACACCATCGTCATCATGACTTCCAACATCGGCAGTCGTGAAATCGAGCAGTTCGGGAACGGGATAGGGTTCTCCACTTCGGTCACCGATGTCGGCAAGACCCACCAGTCCATCCTAGAGAAGGCCGTAAAAAAGGCTTTCCCTCCCGAGTTCATAAACAGGGTGGACGAGAAGGTGTTCTTCTCAGCCCTTGGCAAGGATGAAATCGAGAAGATCATAGACATCGAGCTCCTTTCCCTCAGGAAGAGGGCGGAGGAGGCAGGTTACAAGATAAATGTAACGCCCAAGGCCAAGAGGTTCGTGGCAGAGGCCGGGTATGACCCCGCCTATGGTGCAAGACCCCTGAAGAGAGCCATAATGAAGTACATCGAGGATCCGGTATCCGAGTTCATCATAACGGACAGGGTACTTTCCTCCAAGAAGGACAAGGGAGCCACCCAGGCCCTCAAGACCCTGCGCCTAACCGTCTCCAAGGAAGGTGACGGACTTAGCGTCGAGGCTGTCCCGCAGAAGGTCCTTGAAGAGTAGTTTCAGCCCTCAGTTTGATTCAGCCACTTTCCGGGAGAGTCCGGGAAGTGGTTTTTCTTGGGGCTTTTGGGGAGGCTATGGTATGAGCGAAGAGGTTATTTTCTTAAATTTGTAAACTCCCGCCTCCATACTGCGGGAGATGGACACAAACGATGAACCGACTCTGCATACTGGATTTGGACGGAACCCTGCTGGACACCCTGCAGGACCTGTGCACTTCGTGCAACCATGCCCTGGACAGCCTTGGATATCCCACTCACCCGAGCGAGCAGTACAAGTTCCTCTGCGGAAGAGGGGTGCGGAACCTTCTGAAAGGCTCCCTCCCTCAGGAACTGAGGGAAGACGCCTCGGTGCTTTCCAGGATGGGGGAACTGTTCTTTTCCCACTACAGGGAACATATGACGGATTTCACCCGCCCATATGAAGGTATGCCGGGAGTCCTGGAAAGACTGCAGGAAAAAGGGGTATACCTCGCTGTAGCCTCCAACAAGTTCCATAGCGGTACAGTTCATCTGATGGAATATTTCTACCCGCAGATCCGCTTCAGCGCCGTCCTTGGCCAGAGGGAGGGGTTCCCGATTAAGCCTGACCCACGGATAGTTAAGGAGGCCATGGGGAAGTGTCCTTCCATAGGAGTGCAGGACGTCCTTTACGTCGGGGACTCGGACGTGGACATGCAGACGGGTCTTAGTGCGGGAGTGAGGACGGCAGGAGCGCTATGGGGGTTCCGAAGCAGGGAGGAACTGCAGAGATACCGTCCGTGGAGACTCCTTCAAAGTCCCCTCGAACTTGAGGAAGCGGCGGTGGGACAGTGGGACTGAAATATTAGACAACATACCAATACGGTTCAGTGCCCCGCACTGCCCCCCCCAAAAAAAAAGCACTTTGATATGGCGATTCTGACTGTTTACACAAAACTTCTGGACAAGACTCTGGAGGGTGCAAGGATAATAGATATGGGCAGCACCCGCACATGCCAGATGTTCGTTGTGCCCCGGGACAAAATGGAGCAGGTGTCTTCCGAGAAAATGCTCCACCAGTACTGCACTTACATCTTGCTGGGAAAGACAAAAACAGGAAAGCCGAAAGCCTACATCGGGCAGAGCAATGATTTTCTGCATAGGATAATTGACCATAAGGCAAAGAAAGACTTCTGGGACACAGCCCTGGTCTTTGTCTCCAAAGCAAATGAGATCTATGCAAGCGAGGTACTCTATCTGGAATATCTCGGAATCAAGCTTGCCAAAGAAGCCGAAACATACTCCCTTGACGACAACAAACAGATTCCTCAAAAACCGAGCATAGCCCCAGACAAGGAAAACGACATGGAATTGTTCTTTGAGGAGATATGTTTCCTTACCAAGTTCTTTGGGTGCACCCTTTATGAAAAGCAGGAAACCGGGAAAGTGATGGGAGTGTATCATGATTTCCATCTGAAATCAGGAAAAGACATCGATGCAAGGATGAGGTATTTCCCAGCAGACAACACATTTGTCATTCTTTCCGGAAGCCGTGTGAGGGCATGGGATAAGCAATCGATCCCCAAAAGTGCTGCCGAAGCCAGGAAAAAGGTGTTCTCCGACAAAGAGCTATCCAGGAAAGACGGTGATTCCATGATTATTCTCAAGGATTTCACATCAGATTTGACATCCCCTTCCGGTGCAGGGTCGTTCTGCACAGGGACAAGCCTACAAGGCACGACAAGCTGGGTGGACAAAGACGGGAAAACCTTTGCTGACATATTCCCGAAGACAGAGTAATCCCCTTCCACATCCCATAGTTATCGGACATGACAGAACATTCCTCACAGGAAATCAAGGAAAGAAGCGTTGACAGGCTCTCCAGATACCTTATCTATCTGGGCGGTGCGGCTGCCATCATTGCAATCTGCTGGTACTTCCGCTCGGTCCTTGTGTACATCATAGCGGCAGCGGTGGTCTCCCTTCTGGGAAGGCCCATCAAGTCAGCCCTGCAGGCAATAAAGATTAAAGGGAAGAGCGCCCCTTCGTGGCTTCTATCAGTCTTCACTCTGCTTATAATCATATTCATACTGACGGGGATAGTGACGGAAGTCATCCCTATCATGCTGAACATCGGGCAGACAGTTGTCGGGAACCTGCGGACAGAGGGTTACGCGCCCACCGACTTTACGGCGACGCTCCAGCAGTGGAGCCTGTCCCTTTCCGAGGCCTTCCCAACCCTGGGAAAAGATTTCTCCCTGAAGGACAGCCTGGCATCCATTCTCGCTGACACCTTCAGCGTAAGCAGGCTCACTTCCATAATCAAGGGAATAGCCTCTTCCATCGGCAGCCTCGCAATCGGGCTCTTCTCGATAGTTTTCATAAGCTTCTTCTTCATCAAGGACGAGAACCTCTTCCGCCGCATAGTGGCAGCCCTGGTCCCCGACCGCCTGGAAGAGAAGTCCATGACCGCCATCGGGGAAGTGGAGCACCTGCTGTCGAGGTATTTCATTGGACTGCTGCTGGAGGTCATCGGGGTTGCGGTCCTGAATTTCATCGGGCTGACCCTCGTCTGCTCCCTCTCGGCAAGCGCAGCCATCGGCATCGCCTTCATAGCCGGCATACTGAACGTCATCCCGTACATCGGACCCTGGATCGGTGCTGCAATAGGGACCGTGCTGGGGACGGTGCTCAAGTACTCCGCTGCTGTAAGTGTCGGGGCAAGTATCAACCTGCCTGTGACGATACTTCTTCTAGTTGCCGTATTCGTGGTGACCCAGCTTGTGGACAACTTCCTCTTCCAGCCTTTCATCTACTCCACCTCCATCAAGTCCTCCCCTCTTGAAATCTTCATCGTCATGCTCATAGCCGGGCAGACGGGCGGTATCCCCGGGATGATAGCTGCCATTCCCGCATACACGGTCATAAGGGTCATCGCGGCTGAGTTCTTCTATGACATCAAGGCCATACGAAGACTCATACCGAACCGGGAAGCGACATCCTCCACTTCCACCTCACTTCCATCCCCGATGCGCCGGCTCAGGAAATCATCCAAGGTGAAAGAGGAACCGAGGAAAGATGGCTCCGACAAAACTGAATAAACAAATTATGGACATTGAACATAAACCCGACAAAACCATGAAAAAGTTCACTTTGGCAATAACGACTGCAGCTGCGGCAGTACTTCTGCTGCTCTCCGCATCCCCCAGGGCATACTCCCAGGGACCCGACGGGACACTTCTTTTCGCCCAGAAGGACGGACAGGACCTCTTCCTTGACTATTACACTGCAAAGGGCGAGAAAGTTGACAAGGACGGGAACGCCAAGCCGTCCATCATATTCGTGTTCGGAGGCGGCTTCAAGATGGGGGCCAGGAACGAGAAGAGTTACTTTCCGTATTTCACGGACCTCGCTGAACACGGGTACAACGTCTTTTCCATCGACTACCGACTTGGCCTCAAGGATGCGACCACAGTAGGGGTCAAGCAGGTCAAGGAAATCCAGCATGCCGTACTTATGGCGGTGGAGGACCTCTTCAGCGCTACGGCCTTTCTTCTTGACAATGCCGAGCAGCTGGGCGTACAGGCGGACAACATCGTGATTGCCGGGTCATCGGCGGGTGCCATGACTTCCCTTCAGGCAGACTGGGAAATCTGCAACCACAGCGACATCGTGAAGAACTCTCCCCTGCCGGAGGGGTTCCGCTATGCGGGGGTCATGTCCTTCTCCGGGGCCGTATTCTCCGACAAGGGCCATGTTTCCTACCCCGAGACGCCCGCCCCCACTCTCTTCCTTCACGGGACCGAGGACAAGATCGTCAGCTACCAAGGCATCTCCTTCATGAACTGGCGTCTGTCCTCCTCGAAGCGCCTGGTCAAGGAGTTCAGCAAGATGGGCTACAACTATAATTTCCTGAAGTTCCCCACCTTCGGCCATGACATAGCCTCCAGCATGCTCTATACCCTACCCGAGCAGTACCGCTTCCTGGAGGAGAATGTCATGAAAGGAAACAAGAGAATCGTGGAGTCATCCATCCTGGATCCAGCCATTCCGAAATGGGACCAGAACTGGGACGTGAAGGATGTCTACAAACCTGCAGAACAATAATCCATCAAACCATATCCAATAACCAATCCATGAACTTAAGGACAATTGTCATTTCAGTGGCGGCCTCTACGCTCGCCCTCTCATCCTGCACTCCCAAAAGCGGGATGGACTCCTACATCGATTCCCTGATGGGTAAAATGACCCTCGAGCAGAAAATCGGTCAGCTCAATCTCCATTCCGCCCCGGGGTTCGTATCGGCCATGAAGGTCACCGAGGAAGACGGGAACGTCAAGCTACTGCGTGAGGGCAGGCTGGGCGGCATCTACGGAAACGGGGATGTCCAGTACCTGAGGCAGATCCAGCAGATAGCCCTAGATTCCGGTGCAGGCATTCCGCTCATTTTCGGGATGGACGTAATCCACGGCCACGAGACTGTAATGCCAATCCCCCTTGCACTGTCCACTTCCTGGAACATGGAACTGATTGAGAAGACGGCAAGGACCGCAGCCAAAGAAGCCACGGCCTGTGGCATCAACTGGGTATTCTCACCCATGGTGGATGTGGCCAGGGACGCCCGTTGGGGAAGGATAGCCGAGGGCGGAGGGGAGGACCCCTACCTCGGCGGTGAAATCGCCAAGGCCATGGTCAGGGGATATCAGGGCGATGATGCGGAGATCTCCGATGATGAAGTCCTCGCCTGCGTGAAGCACTACGCCCTGTACGGGGCAGCCGAGGCTGGACGCGACTACAACACCGTCAACCTTGGACGTCAGGAAATCCTGAACGGCTACATGAGACCCTATCATGAAGCAGCCAAAGCGGGTGCCGCAAGCTACATGAGTTCGTTCAACGAGTTCGAGGGCGTTCCCGCCACGATGAACTCTTACCTCATGGACGAACTGCTCCGCCGAAGCTGGGGCTTCAACGGGTTCATAGTGACCGATGCCACAGCCATTGCCGAGGAAGTCAACCACGGGATCGGTGACCTGCAGGAGGTATCCGCCCGTTCCCTCAAGGCAGGGGTCGACATGGACATGAACTCGGACGGTTTCATAGAGACCCTTGTCCAGTCCGTCAAGGAGGGCAGAGTATCCGAGAAGGACATTGACAGGGCTTGCCGCAAGATACTTGAGGCCAAGTATCGCCTTGGGCTTTTCGAGGATCCTTTCAAGTATCTGAAAGGAGAGAGGGCCAACGAAATCTACACTCCCGAGACCAAGGCAGTCGCCTACGAGGCTGCCTGCGAGAGCCAGGTGCTGCTGAAAAATGACGGCATCCTCCCCCTCAAGGGGAATGAGCGGGTAGCTGTGATAGGTCCCCTCGCTGACAATCCCTCCGAAATGACAGGGTGCTGGTCCATGTCCTCCAAGGCAGGCGACTGCGCTTCCATTCTCTCGGGCATCCGTCGCCACTGTCCAGGGGCTACATACTCCCAAGGCAGCAACATCTTCCTTGACGAGCAGTTCGAGGACAAGGTGAAATACGGACTCATCCGGATGTTCAGCCCCTCCACTCCCCTTCCCAAGGCTCACGCCCTTCCCCAGTCCGCTCTCGTTGCCGATGCCCTCTCAAAGGCCAGGGGTGCGGACGTCATAGTGGCATGTGTCGGTGAAATCACAGCTCTCAACGGAGAGGGTGCATCCAGGGCGGACATCTGTATCCCCGATGCCCAGAAAGAACTTCTCCGCTCTCTCAAGGCAACCGGGAAGCCCATTGTCCTGGTTCTTACCACGGGACGTCCCCTGACCCTTGGATGGGAGAACGACAACATGAACGCCATCCTTTGCACCTGGAACCTCGGGACCGAGGCGGGAAATGCAATTGCTGACGTTCTTTACGGCAAAGTCAATCCCAGCGGAAAGCTTACCACCTCATTCCCCTATCATGTAGGCCAGGAACCTCTTTACTACAATCACAAGAACACCGGCCGTCCCCATCCCGACTACGCTCCCTACCAGAAATTCGTGAGCTGCTACATCGATGTCGTGAACGGTCCCCTTTATCCCTTCGGCTACGGACTGAGCTACAATTCATACAAGTACGGAGAGGTAAAACTCTCATCCACCGAGATGCCTTCAACCGATGGCAGCGTACAGGTATCGGTTGACGTCAACAATGAAGGGAAGATGGACGGAAAAGAGACGGTCCAGCTGTACATCCATGCCAAGTACAGTTCATCCACACGTCCCGTCAAGGAACTGAAGGCCTTCCGCAAAGTGGACTTCAAGGCAGGCGAGACCAAGACCGTCACGTTCACTCTCACACCTGAGGATCTATCCTACTACGACCACGACCTGAGGTGGGTCTGCGAGAAGGGAGAGTACGACATAATGATAGGACCAAACTGCAATGACCTAAAGGGCAGCACCTTGAAAGTAGTACGCTAAGGGGCAAAGCCTGGGACAGCAGCACAGTTTTTCCAGCACAGCATTCAAACCATGGTAAACGAAGAAAACCAGTGGCCATCGAACTCAGATAGCCCGAAGATGAATTCGCGCTTCCCCACCGAGGAGAGCGCCTTTCCAAAGGAACAGGATAATCCATCCTCTGGCAGGTCCGGGGATAACTATGACCAGGGAACTGATTCGCACAGAAAAGTCTGGACAAGATTCGCCATCCCGCTCTGCACTATCCTAATAGTGCTGTATTTGGTGATGAACTACTCTCCGCTGGGCTCAGAGAAGTCGAAATTGCCTGAACTTCCCGGTGCTGTAGAGGTGGTCACACCTCATGTAACTGAGAGTCAGGTTCCTACCGCTGAAGAGGTGGTCACGCCTCCTACAGCTGAGAGTCAGGTTCCTACCGTTCCCATCAAGGGGAAAAAGGCAGCAAATAATGCCTCTTCAACTGCTATCACAGATGTGCAGAGGACTACTGCCGCCGAAAGCGACTCCCCGGATAATACGGAAGACCCTCAAAATCCTGTCACAGTGCAACAGAAGGCTCAAGACAGAGCAGATGTCGTCCCTTCAAGTCAGAAGTCCTCAATGGATCTTCTGGAAGAAGACCTCCATGCCAACGTCGTAGAGCAGGCCAAGGAAGCCGGTGTAAGCACGGAAGGAAGCACCACCGACATCCTTGAACGCATCAACCACGCCAACGTCGAAGAGCAGGCAAGAAGAGCCGGTGTAAGCACGGAAGGAAGTACCACCGAAATCCTTGAACGCATCAACCACGCCAACGTTGAAGAGCAGGCAAGAAGAGCCGGGGTAAGCACGGAAGGAAGCACCACCGAAATCCTTGAACGAATCAACCACGCCAACGTCGAAGAGCAGGCAAGAAG
>CAJOLJ010000102.1 GCA_905235445.1 uncultured Bacteroidales bacterium | reverse complement strand
AAAAAATGTGTAAAAGGGAGTTTTGATAGGATAAGAGTTGTGCTCAATTAAGTAAATATCGTATCTCCAAATTTCGCTTTTTTTGAATGTTCAGATAAACTCCCTACCTTTGCACTGTGTTCCCATAATGTGGGACACCGACCCCTCACCAGAAGCCCCTTACACACCGCCATGATATTCCAATCCCCTTCCCCCGCATGGAAAGACTATGAGACCATAGATTCCGGGGACTTTTTCAAACTCGAGCGTTACGGAAAGTACATCCTCTGCCGTCCCGAGCCGAAGGCCCTTTGGGGCAAGACTCTCTCCGACAAAGAGTGGGACAGCCTTTCCCATACCAAATTCGTTCCCGGGGCGGGATTTGCGAAGGCCGGCAAGGAAGACAGCGGAACCTGGGAAAGGAGAAAGAAGATGGATGACCAGTGGGTCATTTCATATGCAAGTGACTCCTCCGACCTTTCCTTCAAGATGCGTCTCGGGCTCACTTCATTCAAGCATGTGGGCGTGTTTCCCGAGCAGGCCCCCAACTGGGAGTATATCTACTCCAACACCAAGGCCTTGGTACAGAAGGCCAGGATAGACGGAAAAGGCGTCCCGAAGGTCCTCAACCTTTTCGCATACACCGGAGGGGCCTCCCTTGCGGCCAAGGCCGCAGGTGCGGACGTCACTCACCTGGATTCCGTGAGACAGGTGGTTACCTGGGCCAGGAACAACATGGAGCTCAGCTCCTTGGACGGCATAAGATGGGTGGTCGAGGATGCAATGAAGTTCGTTCGCCGGGAACAGAAAAGGGGCAACATCTACCAAGGCATAATCCTGGATCCCCCCGCCTACGGACACGGTCCTGACGGGGAAAAGTGGAAACTCGATGAGTGCCTCTTCGACATGCTGAGGGGCGTATCCAACATACTTGCAAAAGAGGACTCTTTCTTGGTCCTGAATCTCTACTCGAACGGTTACTCAGCCATGCTGGGCGAGACTCTGGTCAAGGAAGCCTTCTCCCTGAGAAGCCCCCAAGGGAACTTCGAGATGGAAAGCGGGGAACTTGTCCTGAGGGACCGTTTCGACAAATCACTTCCCCTCAGCATTTTCGTGAGACTGAAAAGATAACAAAGTGGGAAAATCCCTTTATGTAACAGCAAAAGGGCTTTTTCATAAAGAGGGAAAAGGATACATCTTACTACAGTACAGTAAGTTATCTTCCTAGGTTTTCATTTTCGGAGTATGCCACATTTTTGTGGCATAATAAAACCCGTGCTACCTGTCACGGACAACTTTCACATCCTTGACATCCGTCCCCTCGACTTTCACAAGAAGAAGCGGACGCATCGTATATGTCATTTTCTCACCTGTTGTGAGACGGTATCTGAAAACGAGGGTCCCGTTTTCCCTGGACAGTCCTACGGCCGAGAGTTCAGTGGCTACATCGGTCTCGGGACATGTCACCGCTATCACGAACTCCCTGCTGAAATCCACCGCTGTCGGTTCTCCGCCCCTGCCCATGACGGGGGCAGGAGAGAAATACTTCCCGAACTCTTCCTCCGATGTTATGACAGGAGGCACATCCTGCACCCCGTAGTGTATGAAATAATTGTTCATGAGTGTGTAGGGGACCTCTCCCCTGCGGGAGCATCCCGCAAGGAGTGTCAGGGCAAATGCCGTGGCCGCAATGAGCGAAGTGTGCAGGTGTGTCCCTTTCATGCTTCACGGTCCCTGTAAGCTTTGGGAGTGAGGCCTGTCGCGGACTTAAAGTATCTCCCGAAATGTGACTGGCTCTGGAAAGAGAGAGCATCGCATACCTCCTGGATAGAGCATCCGCTGCGAAGCAGGGCTTTCGCCTCCAGGATGACCCTGTCCCGGATCCACTCGGCAGGATGTCGCCCACTTGCAAGAAGGATGGTTTTCCCGAAATGCCTCCCTTCCAAAGAGGCCATCCCTGCGTAATGCGCCACGTCCCTGTACTTCATGAAATCTTTCTCCACGTTCACCAGGAAATCCCTCAGCACCTTGTCCTTGACGCCCAGAGGCTGGAGGGAGGGGTGCTGTCCCCCCTGTTTGCGGGAGAGGTCCACAAGCCCCGAGAGGACCTGAAGGTATGAGCGGAGCAGGACCCCGCCCGCTTCGCTCCCATAAGCTTCGAGCACCCTTCTTAGTTGACGGTAAGTCTGCACCACTTCATCAAGGATTCCCTCGGATAGGTTTACCGTTACCGGTTGCACGAGGAGCGTGGCTGGGGAGGCGTAGCCATACCCGAGCATCGCCCCGGCCAAAGTGTCATCGGCGAATGCCATGACAATGAGGGAGGAGCCCCCCCATACTTGGAAACTTTCCAGGATAGCGCCGGGGAACAGGCTCATGACTGAGCCTTCCCTCAGGCTGTAAGGATGGAGATTGCACCTGAGGTCAACCCCTCCCCTGGTGCAGATAATCGAGAGGGGGAAATCAATCTTCCTCGGTCCATCGGAAAAGAAGGCCCTCACGCTATCCGTAAAGGCCTCCGCCATGGGTTTATCCAAATTATCGTAAATGATGAACTTGCCGTCGAATGCAATTGAATCCGCCCCGAAGGGAAGGGTGCCGAAAGCCAAGTTCTGGAGGAGTTGCTTTGCCATAAAGGTCCAATATCTACGGCAAATGTAACAATTTCCCGAAGTTCCTTGACAATTGCAGAGCTCCCGTGTTGCCACACACTCCTTTTCCAAAGTAAAGGTTTCCTCTCTTATCATATTCCGACGACCAGGTTCCTGGGAACCGAGATGGTGTACATCCCCCTCTTGTCCTTGGAGATGACATAAGGCTCGGAGGCCATGGCCCCCAGCTTGTCCACCAGTTTCCTCTTGATTCTGGAGATGTTGGTGTACAGCGCTCCCTTGTAGCCGTCGCACAGGGACTCCACCGCGTCCTTTATCAGCTCGGGGTCATCGTAGACAGTCTGCGAGCCGTAGATATCGCAAAGCTCATCGTAGTACATCCATAGGTCATCCGGCCTGATTCCGCCGGGATACCTGAGGATGAGAATGTACAGGGTCCTCTCCATTGGGGTGAGCCTCACCAGGAGGTCTCCCCAGTCAGGGAGCTTGAGCCCCACAGGGGTAAGGGCAAGCTTGCCCACCTTCGGCTTGCCTACCATGCCAAGGAGAACATCCTCCGGCACTCCCCTCTGCCTAAGCTCCGAGAGGAGTCCCCTTACCTGATCTACAAGTGATAGAGTATCTTTATCCATGACCTTTCCTCCTTCTGAAAGGTTAAGTGTGGCCTGATTGGCTTGGTGGCGCACACGAATTGTTGATTTATGGAATTTCATCCTCGGACCGGAGGATGGACGGTGACCTTTAGCAGCTGAGGGCAAATCTTTTTCCCGTATTGCAACTATTTCGGTCTTCGGTTTTGGATATGACGGGGGCCTCACAGCCATAATGGCTGCGGAAAATACCGATAATGAGATACCTCTGTGTCATATCCAAGAAGGAGTGTTATGATTTTTTGCGGCGCAAATATACGCTTTTGTTGTTAAATCCGTTTTTCGGTGTACTTGACATTTCAAGCACCCCCTGGCGGGAGGACCGGACTCGAAGGGGAAGCACATCCATATCAGGGATGTATCCTAACCTACTTAGATGCTCTCTCGATGGTTTTCGTTGCAGGACGTAGTACCGGATTCGAAAGGGTGACCACACAGTGACAGTGTGGCATTCTACCCCGGCTGAACTGACGTCCTGTTTCATTCTTTGCGGAAGCAGAAGGATTCGGACCTTCGGTACGGTGGGAACCGTACAACACCTTAGCAGGGTGCCGCCTTAGACCGCTCGGCCATACTTCCACAGTGTCCCATATCGGTAGGAGAGATAGGATTCGAACCTACTTTGTTTCACAGTACCGGTTTTACAGACCGGCGTCCCTCCGCCATCGGGACTGCTCTCCTATGGGTAGTAGTTGCAATCAGTGTAGTATAGTTATACCGCTTTTGTGTGATGAGAGGGCATCGAACCCTCGACCTTCGGAACCACAATCCGGCGCTCTACCCTCTGAGCGATCACCACCATGTATTTTCTGCTGTATCCCCTGAAGGGCTCGAACCTCCGTCTGCGGTTTCGTACACCGCGGTCCTGTCCACTGGACGAAAGGGGCATCGTCAATTTCAGACGCAAAGGTAAGGGCCCTTTTTCTTTTGATGAAATCTCTGCAAGTCTTGCAGGAATTTGTCCCCCGCAGTGCTATGGAATACCTTTGTCCCATGATGGTTGCTCTTCCTAAACATATACAGGACCTGGTCTGCACGCTGGAGGAAAACTCCTCCGGCAAGATGGACGATGACTTCATAATAAGTCTCTGCCTGCAACTTCTGGACAGTCCCTCACTTTCATACAGGTTGATATCCCTCCTGGAAAGAGGGGACCCGCCAGGGAGCCTTGCCCCCTGCGACAATGAATGCGAGGCCGTCACCGGCGGGTTGTCCCCCTGCCGATGACGGTCTCTTCCTTTGTTTTCTCTAAAGCCTAGGATGCCGAACCTTCCTGCTGTTCGCTTACGGCTATGTCAAGCATCTTCTCCAGACGGCCCAGAATGGCCTTGCCCTTTTCGTCCTCGCCATTCTTGGACAGGACGTCGGAAAGGTAGTAGAACAGGTTGCAGCACCTCTCGAACTCGGAAGGGGCATAATCATAGTACTCCATGAAGAAGTACGTGGTCTTGAACAGTTCTTCAGCGAACTTGTCAGCCAGGATCACCGCCTTCCCGGGGGCTCCCGCCTCGAAGTAGGCATTGACCATACCTACCACATTGATGTCATTGTTGTAGAAGCCTATGCACAGCGACTCAAGCGGGAAATTAGTGTCCGGGAACCCTTCCTGGCAGCGGTCAAGGACCTTGAGGGCCCTCTCCTTGTCACCCACTTTGAGCAGGGCATTTGCAGTACTGAGGTACAGCTCCCTGATGGGAAGCACCCCGAGGAAGGTGTACAGGTTCTGGTAATCCACGAACCATCCCTTTGCGCTGAGCGCATCCAGGCTCACCACATTCATCATCTTGTCATAGAGGCCATCCACGTCGCAAAGTCCGATATCCGAACCGCTGCCCTGGTTCACCTTGAAGGGAACGAGCTTGCTGGAGAAACCCTCGTACATGAGGTAGGGCTTGAGGCCGAGGTTGATGTCCCCGCCGAGGCTCAGCATGTTCAGTGGACGGTCCCACTGATAGTTGGAAAGGAGGTCCAGCATGAAAAGCTCCGGCTTGGTGAGCATGTTCTTGTCCTTGGGGATCGTTATGACCATCTCTTCCGGGATCATGTCCGCCATGCTCTCGGGAACGATGCCGCTGCGAAGGGCGTTCTCCTTGTTCACCGGGATGCTTATCTTCCTGGACACGATGTAGTCAACCCTGCTGCCGTCTTCCATCGTAAGCTTGGCGTCAGGATGACGGAACACCCTCATCACTTCCGATATGGGCATGACCTTGTCACGGGTATCGTAGATGTTCACATAGTCATTGGTGCCGTACAGATACTGCTCCTGGCCTATGGACAGCGGTATAGGGGCGGACTCATTGCAGGCATACTTCATCTGGCCTATGTACCAGTCCGTACCGAGGAGGGAAGTATTGAGGATACGCACGTCGGTCCTCACGTTCTCGACCTCCTGGGCATACCACAGGGGGAAGGTATCGTTATCCCCGTGGGTGACGAGATATCCGTTGGGACCGACGGAGTTCAGGTAGTTGCGGGCCATCTCCACCGCTGTCTTCCTGCCGCTGCGGTCATGGTCGTCCCAGTTCTGGGCCGCCATGATTGCGGGCACACCCAGCAGCAGGACGGTAACCGCGATGCTCGTAATTGTCGAGGCCTCTTTCTTCTTGCCGAGCTGTCCTACCCAATCCGTCACGGCTGCCACGGCAAGTCCGATCCATATCGAGAACGCATAGAACGATCCCGCATAGGCATAGTCCCTCTCCCTCACCTGGAACGGAGGCTGGTTGAGGTACAGCACGATGGCTATTCCGGTCATGAAGAAAAGCATGAACGTCAGCCATGAACCTCTCTTGTCCTTGTCGAACTGATAGAACAGACCCAGAAGCCCGAGAAGGAGCGGGAGGAAGAAATAATGGTTCTTGCCCTTGTTCTTGCCAAGCGGGTCGGGTGCGTTAACCTGGTCACCCAGACGCAAGTTGTCCAGGAACTTGATGCCGCTCTCCCAGTTTCCGTAGAACAGTTCACCCGGAGTGGGTGAATGCACCTCGTTCTGCCTTCCGACGAAGTTCCACATAAAGTACCTCCAGTACATCCAGTTCAGCTGGTAGTCGAAGAAGAAGGTGAGGTTCGCACCCATGGTGGGTTTCTTATAACGGGCACCCTTGATGACCTTGCCTTTTCCCTTGGTGTAGGTCTCGTAGAACTGGATATACCTATTGTCCTGGTTATTCCACATCCTGGGGAAAAGCATCATGGAGGCGGGGTCGTATTTGGCATCGAGCGGTCCGTCCACATAACGGTACTTATCGCCGACGAGAGCCCAGTACTTGGGCACGAAGATCTCCGAATAGGGGCTTCCGTAGTACTGCCCGTAAACGAGGGGAGCGGACCCGTACTGTTCCCTGGAAAGGTAACGGACCAGGGAGAAGGCGTTGTCCGGCTGGTTCTCGTTGGTGGGGGTCATCGCGCTGGAACGGATGATGACAATGGAGAATATCGAAAAGCCGATTATTATCGTGGTGAAGCAAAGGAGGATGGTGTTAAGCAGCACCTTGCCCTTGTCGTAGGTCGCGAAGATCCCCCAGAAGCAAAGGGCGAGAATCTCCACCATGAAGAAGGCTGCCCCGCTGTTGACCGGAAAGCCCAGGGAATTGACGAAGAACAGGTCACAATATGCCGCCACCTTGGGCAGGTACGGGATGAGGAGGAACACCAGGAAACCGAGTATCACGACGGACAGGAGGCTTATTTTCACCAGCTCCCACAGCGTGTACTTCCCGTCTTCCCTCTGCCTGTAGTAGTACATGAACACCATGCAGGGGATGGTCAGCAGGTTCAGCAGGTGGACTCCGATGGACAGGCCCATGAGGAAGGATATCAGGACTATCCACCTTGCCGCATACTTCCTGTCGGCCTGCTCGTACCACTTGGTCATGGCCCAGAACACGACAGCCGTGAAAAGCGAGGACATTGCGTATACCTCACCTTCCACCGCCGAGAACCAGAATGTGTCGGAGAAGCAGTAGGCAAGGGCTCCCACAGCCCCGCTGCCATAGATGGCTATGGCCTGTGAGAGCGTGTACCCATCCTTCCCTTTTCTCACCAGCCTCTTCACCAGGAACACGATTGTCAGGTACAGGAAGAAAATGGTGAGCGCCGAGCAGGCGGCACTGCTTATGTTCACTGCCACTGCAGCAGCCTCGCCCCCTCCGGTGAACATCGTGAAGAAGCGTGCTATCAGCTGGAAGACAGGGTTTCCCGGGGGATGGCCAACTTCCAGTTTGTATGACGATGCTATGAATTCGCCGCAGTCCCAGAACGAGGCTGTCGGTTCGATCGTGCAGAGGTATGTCACCGCTGAAATCAGCAGGACCGCACATCCCACGATCTTGTTCCACAGATTGAATTTCTTATCTTCCATTTTTATTGCTTTCTTCTGAGCGTGCCCCTTACCTGTCACCGAGACAGTGAGGGCACAGAAATGCAAATTTATTAAAGTTGTGCTATCTTTGCAAAAACCAGTGGAACTCATGAGCTCAAATGATTGGAAAAAACGCCTGGGCGTGGTCTATTCCACCAACCCCGACTTCAATTATACCACCCCCGACCCAGCCCCCCAGGGAGGCACCGCCCTCCCCAAGGAGAAGCAGAAACTCCGCGTCAGCATTGACCGCAGGAACCGGGGAGGAAAGCAGGTCACCCTCGTAACGGGCTTTATCGGAAGCGAGGACGACCTCAAGGAACTTGGCCGCTCCCTCAAAGTGAAATGCGGGGTGGGCGGAAGCGTTTCCGACGGGGAGATCCTTATCCAGGGAGACCTTCGTGACAAGGTGGTGTCCATTCTCTGGGACATGGGCTACACCCTGGCAAAGAGGGGCAACTAGCATCACTCTCCCCCACCCTCATTTCCCTCAGTCCGGATGTTCCTCCTCCAGGTCATATCGCAAGCTTTCGATTCCCTCGCAGTCCACGCCCCCGGGGAACCTGTGCTCGGAGGAACGCTTATGCTCCCCACTTCCGCCCCCCTCCCCCTCGAAGTGCAGCCCCAGTGGATTGACTATCCGCTCAACTGGATAGGGGTATCCGTAAGCGCAGTCCTTTTCATCATTTCACTGAAGATGTTCGTGGAACTCCTGCCATACCTGTGGGGAGGCATGTGGTGGGAAAAGATGATCCTGAACCTGGAGGCCAGCGTATCCAAGACAAGGGACCGCAACCGCCTTTTCTCGGTGTGCATCCTGCCCTTTTGCCTTCTCGTATCGAAATACCATTTCTTCACGCCCCGTTTCATGGCCCCTCTCGGGGAAGGGCTGTCCGTTCTCGGCGTGGTAGGTGCCGTCGCAGCTTTCTTCCTTCTGAGGTGGCTCATTTCAATAATTATATCTTCGCAAGACCCCAAAATGAGCTCCGAGAGGGCAAAAGTATCCTCTCGGAGCATCATGAATTTCTGGATCATGGGATGCGTAGGGTGCGGCATAGTAGCCATACCCCTTTCTTCGCTTGGTGTAAACACATTGACAATTAGGCATATCCTTATTGTTATAGGAATATTTATATATTTATTATTCCTTGTCCGTAGAACACAAATTCTTCTGAATTTTTGCAATCATTTGAAAGCATTTTTGTACCTTTGCGCCCTTGAATTGATTCCACTCGCGGCAATGGTTGCCACAGGGTTGTTTTTGTAGACAGATTCATACACGGATGGGAAATAAAAAAATACTTATCTCTCAGGTGAAGCCGATGAATTCGGCACCATACGACCAGCTTGAAGAGAAGTTCGGGGCGCAGATAGAATTCAAACCTTTCTACAAGACGGAGCCCTTGACCTCACTTGAATTCAGGGCACAGAGGGTTAACATCTCCGATGTGACTGCCGTTCTCTTTTCCGCCAGGCACACAATCGATGCTTTCTTTGAAATCTGCGAGGCCCTTCGGGTGAAGGTTCCCGAGAGCATGAAGTATTTCTGCACGACGGAAGCCGTTGCCCTCTATCTCCAGAAGCACATCGTCTACCGCAAGAGGAAGATTTTCTTCGGGGACCGCACTCCCCAATCCATTCTTGACCAGATAGGCCAGAAGCACAAGGACGAGAAGTTCCTCATCACCACTTCCGACTCCTTCAACAACGAGGAACTCCTGCATCTTTTCAAGGAGGCGGGACTGAACTTCAAGACAGCGATGTTCGTGAAGAATGTCCCCCAGGACCTTTCTGCAGTGGACCTCAACAGCTATGACGTAGCGGTCGTCTACAATCCCGCCGACGTCAAGTCCATACAGACCAATTTCCCCGAGTTCGAGGCTACGAACGTAAAGTTCTTCCCCTTCAGCCGCCAGGCCTCGGCAGCTCTCCAGGAGACAGGCCTTCCCATCCTGGACCCCTGCCACGGACAGAAAGCCCCTTCTGTGGCAAAGGCCCTGGAAGAGTACCTCAAGGAGAACTGAGCGTCCCTTACCTCACAACAGCGGGATTGACTTCCTTTCCACTGAAATGGATACGCCAAAACCCAGGACACAGACCCTTCCCAAGCGGGAAAGGATATACAAGAAGGCGGACATTGACCGTCTTCTTTCGTTTGGGAGGTTCCGCAGCGTCGGGGCCCTCCGCTATACCTATGCCACTGGAAGCGGTCTTGCGTACAACAGGATAATGGTCTCCGTCCCGAAGAAGTTCTTCAAGAGGGCCGTTCGCAGGAACCTTTTCAAAAGAAGGCTCAGGGAAGCCTGGAGACGTCTTCGTCCCGCCCTCGGATCCCTAAGTGGCCTGGACGTGTTCATTGTTTACTCCACCAAGGAGATCCTCTCCCAGGAAGAGGTGGATTCCCTCGTGGCGGGCGTCCTGGGGGAGATCGTGGAAAGGGAGAAGTCAAAATGTCCTGGGCTGCAACCTTCCCAGGACTCCGAAAACTGATTCTTCGCCCGTTCATCCCAACACAAAGACACCTCCCCCACCTTCCATGAGCGCCAAGGAAATCATACACAGAGTCCTCATCTTCCCATTCGTGGCCCTTATCATGTTCTACAGGAAGTGCATCTCCCCGTTCACCCCGCCATCCTGCAGATTTGTTCCCACATGCTCGCAGTATGCCCTGGAAGCATTCAAAAAGCACGGTGTAATAAAGGGGTTATATCTGTCAACCAGGAGGATCCTGCGTTGTCATCCCTGGGGAGGAAGCGGCTATGACCCAGTCCCGGAAGAGTTCCACTTCTGGAACAAACGTCCCGCCGGTAAAGACGCCGAGAGGTGAGACATCCCATCTCTTGTGAATGTCTCCGGACATGAAAGCCAATGAGAGCGTGAGGGTTGGAATCAGAGTTTCACCCCTGTATACATCCTGCATATCCCAAGGGTGAAGGCCTTGTGGGAAACTTCGCTGAAGCCACATCCCGACAGTGTCCCCATGAACTCTGTCTTGCCGGGAAACTTCTCCACCGAGGCCGGCAGATACCTGTATGCCCCCTTGTCCCCTGATATCTTTCCTCCTATGAGGGGCATGATGTTCTTGAAATAGAGGTTGTAAAACAACTTGACTACGGGGTTGGAGGGAAGGGAGAGTTCCAGGATTACAAGTTTTCCTCCCTTCTTCAGCACCCGGAGCATTTCGCACAGGCCCTGTTCCCTATTCTCGAAATTGCGGATGCCGAATGCTATGCTTACGCACTCGAAGGTACCGTCCCCGAAAGGAAGGTCCTCACCGTCGGCTACCATCATGTCCACCATCTCTTCCAACCCTTCCTTTTTCACTTTTTCCTCCATCACGGCTAGCATCCCCTCTGAAAGGTCAGCTCCCACGACAGCCACTCCCCCGTAGCCTTTCTTCTTCGCCTTTCTGGCTATGGCTATGGAGAAGTCCCCTGTCCCGCAGGCCAGGTCCAGGACCTTTCCACCTTCCCTTACCGTCGGCATGATCTCCTTAAGGGCCCTTTTCCTCCACGTCCTGTCGACTCCCAAGGACATGAGGTGATTGAGGGTATCGTAATCTCCCGCTATGGAATTGAACATATCGTGGATTTTCTCTTTGAAAGACATATGAGGGATGAGGTTTATGTATTCTTACTCGGATGGGTCTATGTTGTCGGTGTGGATGGAAAAGGTACGCCCCACTAACAACCGGGCAAAATTAACGCTTTCTTTGCAACTATCATAACAGTTACAAACTTGTGACGATGCAATATCCAGGGTCTCTTGGGAATCCCTTATTCCTCTTGTCCTTCAGAAGGCAGTTCTTCCCTGTCCCACACAAAGCGTATGGAAAAGTAACATTACGCCAAGTAATAACTTCATAAGTTGGCGTAATCTCACAAAAAAATGGACATTGCGCCAAGTAATAAAGTCATAGTGTGGCATAATCTCAATAAAAATCACACATTGCGCCAATTTATAATACTAAAATGTGGCGCAATCGCGCAAACCGTTAGGACTGCACCACTTTAATGGTTTATCATCTGAAAGGAACCCTCCATAGATTAAGGTATCGTACGTGTCTACGTCTTCACAAAGAGATCATCTGCTATCACTTGTTTATTGACTTTTCTCGCATACATGTTGCTTACCAATCCGAAGGGAGTTATATATACGATTGAGAAAGATTTCCTTGTTTTTGTGACTTTTCTGAATGTGCGAAGTCTTTGGTCCACATAGTTTGCATATGCCTTGGTTATCTCGTATTGCGTGCCAGAGTACTTCATTTCACAGATACTGATAGTTTTATCTTTTCGGTCAATGAGCAAGTCAATCTGTCCTCCTCTCTTCAAATCTTCATCTGCAGCGGAATCTTCGATTATAGCCTCTGATGGGCGGTATGCCCATGAACAAGGTGAATACAAAACTCCACTGATGCCGAGAGCCTCCACAATCTGATCGAGATGGTGCAAACAAACTGTCTCAAAAGCATAACCTGACCATGCTGCATATTCCGGTGTGCCTATCATATGCAACCAATAGTTTTTGCCATGTGTCGCTTGAGCTTTCATGAAGTGAAGATAAAACAGAGTGAATTGGTCTGTCAGCTGGTACATCTTTTCCTTCTTCAATCTCCCGAAAGGATAATACGACCGAATAAAATCACAAGCTTCTAGCTCTTTGAGCATTTTTGTCACATTGCCATTGTTGAGCAACTTCGCTTTGCTTATGATATCCATGCGCGTCATTCCTTTCCTTGCGCTGCCAAGTGCTTCAATAATTGCTACATATTTATCGGGCTTTTTGAACAATGAATCGAAAAGCCTGTCAAATTCATCCGTCATCTCTCCGCCCTTGGTAAAGCAAAGCTCATTGATATTCTCCGCCACACTTTTCTCACTATTGAAGAGCGAAAGGTAATATGCGACACCTCCTACGGCCAAGTAGCAGTCAATCATCTCCGGACGCTCGTAACTAAAACCTTTGCTGTGGAAGTATCTTTCCATTTCCTCAAGAGTAAAAGGAGATATAAGCATTTTATGGGTCACCCGGTTGTGGAGCCCGCCCCTGGAGTTTATGAGCTTTTTCAGCATCCACGATGTAGCCGAACCACATACTATCAATTTAATGTCATTGCGATAGTAGGCCCAATCGTTCCAAAAATGTTCCAGTGCGCTCAAGAAACGGGATTTTGCTGTAGCAAACCAAGGTAGTTCATCAATGAATATAATTTTGATGCCTCCCCCAAGTTGCTCGATATGCTTGGATAACATACGAAACGCCTCTGACCAATTTTTAGGGACTCTGTCATCTTGAAAGAAATTATCCATTGCATATGAGAAATTGATCAACTGATCCTTGAGCGGTGCATTTTCTTTACCAGTCATCCGGAAAGTGAATCTCCCTTCCATCAGTTCTTTTACAAGAAACGTTTTGCCAACCCTGCGCCTCCCGTAAATAGCAATGAACTCAGACTGATCCGAGGCCATATACTTCTTCAACTCTTTTATTTCTTTTTCTCTACCTATTATTGCTGTTTCCATAACTTTATCATATTCTTGACGCAAATATGATGAAAATATTAGATTGCGCCAAGTAATAACTTCATAAGTTGGCGCAATCTCACAAAAAAACTGACATTGCGCCAAGTAATAACTCCACAAGTTGGCGTAATCTCACAAAAAAAATAAAAAAATGGACATTGCGCCACTTTATAATTCTTTTCTTGCTTCCAACATAGAATCCACATATACGGACAGTCATGATTTGAGTTCTGAAGAAACATCATCCCACATGAATTCGTATATTTGCGAAGAAAAACGCTTCCCTCCCCTTTTAAGTTGAAGGCCCCACCACACACTGATGATACACTCCCACCCTATCCATCACCCGACACATAGCCTTACACTGACAGTGACGAAGAAGATGTCTGGGAAAACCAAGGGAGATGCGACATCGCAATACCACAGAAAGCAAGACCAAGCAACAGTTCACAATCATGACGGCAAATAAAAAGTCTTCCGGGACAAAGCTTCTTATACTACGCATCATCGTACTTGCGGCCATCCTCACGCCCGTAGCCGTTTCGGTTCTTGGGTGGGCCCGGGAGAGGAAAGTCCAGCAGCGGCATGACCACCAGGTGGACAGCGTCATGCAGACTCTCTCCATCAGGGAAAAGGTGGCCCAACTCTTCATGATCGAAGTGAGCCGCTTCCCCTCGGAAAGGACCAAGGCATACCAGGATTCCCTGATAAAGGAATTCGGAATCGGCGGAATCATCCTGATGAGGGGCCCCATCGGGCAGTTCATCGAGAGGAAAAACGAACTTCAGAGCGCCTCCGCCATTCCACTTCTTGTCAGTACCGATGCTGAGTGGGGTGCGGCAATGAGGTTCCAGGAATATCGTCCATATCCCCGTCAGGCCCTGCTTGGCAGGATTGAAAAAGGAGAAAAACTGCTCTACCGGATGGGGCGAAATGTCGGGGCTGAACTCCGGGACCTGGGCATCCACATGAACCTCGCCCCCGTGGCGGACATCTGTCCAGACCCATACAACGAGTCCGACGGACAGCGCTCCTTCGGAGGGGACAGGGAACTTGTCGCCACTTATGCGTGCGCGTATATGAAAGGAATGCAGGACGAGGGTGTGTTCTCCTGCGCCAAGCACTACCCCGGCCACGGGGATACATACGTGGACTCACATTACGCCCTTCCCGTCCTTCCCTTCGACAGACACCGTCTGGACTCGCTGGAATTCTACCCTTTCAAAAGGCTTATTGACGAGGGTATTGAGTCCATAATGGTAGCCCATCTGAGCATTCCGGCAATTGATTCCACGGGAGTGCCCATGTCCATATCCTCAAAGTGCATGGTTGACCTTCTGAGAGGGGAGCAGGGTTTCAAGGGACTCATAATGACAGACGCCGTCGGGATGAAAGGTGTGGCTGAAGGAAGAAGCGCAGTGGAGGTGAACACCCTTGTTTACAAGGCAGGAAGCGATCTCATCCTTATGCCGGATGACGTCAAGGAATCAATCTGCGCCATAGCCGACAGCGTGGAAACCGGGGTCTGGAGCGAGGAAGAACTAAATGCCAAGGTAAGACGGGTGCTTGAACTGAAGGCAAGGGCAGGACTCTTTGACAGGGACTACAATCCTATCGTGGATAATCTCGATGAGAAGATTTCCCGGGCGGCCCGTCGCGACTCCACCCTCCAGGTCGAGATATCCAAAGCCATGGCCCGCTCCCGCAAGCCGCCCATCACTCCGATTGGCCAGGACGGCACCCTCGTGCTCGACCGGGCGGGAAAATAGTGTTCAAGGCAAAAAAACGTAAAAATTCTAAATTTTTTATCGAAATTTCATATCTTAATATTGTTTTTCAATAAATCTTGTCTATCTTTGCAATGAAGAAAGACATGAACTATCATCTTTCACCTATTTTAAGAAACTATTTAAACCATATCAGTCATGTTATCTCAATGGTGGTCCTCGCTTGACCCGATGATGAGGGTTCTTTGGATAATAACGCTCACTTCGTCACTCATCTTTCTGATACAGTCCATCATGACCTTCCTGGGTGCCGATGCGGACTCCTCCATGGACAGTGGACCGGTTGGGGACATAGACATCGACGTTGACGGCAGCGGAGGCTTCGAAGGCCATTCCGACATGAACCTGCTCACTTTCCGCAACCTCGTAAACTTCTGCATGGGATTCGGATGGACAAGCGTCCTGCTACGCCCCGGCATCACATCGACCACAATCCTGTTCGTGATTGCGACAATCGTGGGTGTCGCCCTCGTTGCTGCCGTGATGTATATGTTCAAATGGCTCTCCACCATGCAACAGTCCGGCAACATCGACCTCTACAAGTCAGCCAAGGGCTGTCAGGGAAAGGTGTACCTCACCATCCCCGGGGAAAGAAGCGGGGAAGGGAAAGTGCAGATTTCCATAAACAACTCCGTGCGTGAATATCAAGCCATAACTGACGGTCCCGAAATCAAGACCGGCACTTCCATCACCGTACTCGAAGCCGTGGACTCCCGCACAGTCCTGGTCGAGGAACTCATCTCCTACATAGTGTAGTTTTCGACAAGCGCATTACAAAACATAACCGACAAAAAAACACAACATGGCACTTATCCTTATCATAGTGGTCATCCTCGTGGTGACATTGGCGGCAATCCTCTCCCGTTACAAGAGGTGCCCTTCAGACAAGATCCTGGTCATCTACGGTAAGACCGGCAGGACCAGGGAAGGAGGGATTTCATCTGCAAAGTGCATCCACGGCGGTGCATCCTTCGTATGGCCCGTCTTCCAGAACTATGCATTCCTGGACCTCAAACCCATCTCCATTGAGTGCAATCTCCAGAACGCCCTTTCAAAGCAGAACATCCGAGTCGACGTCCCCTGCCGCTTCACGGTCGGTGTATCCACTGAACAGGACAGCATGACAAATGCAGCCGAAAGGCTCCTCGGACTCTCCGTTGACAGCATCCAGTCCATCGCCACCGATATCCTCTTCGGTCAGCTCCGTCTGGTCATCGCCACCATGGATATCGAGGAAATCAACTCAGACCGCGACAAGTTCCTCGCCAACGTAAGTACCAACGTCGAGGCCGAGCTCCGCAAGATCGGACTCAAGCTCATCAACGTGAACGTTACCGATATCAGGGACGAGTCCGGCTACATCGAGGCTCTCGGTAAGGAGGCGGCCGCAAAGGCCATCAACGATGCCAAGAAGAGCGTCGCCGAGCAGAACCGTTTCGGTGAAATCGGAAAGGCCGAAGCCGACAGGGACAAGGACATCCGTATCGCCGAGACAAACCGGGACACCCGTATCAAGACCGCAGAAGCCAATGCCCGCGCCGTCGAGGGTGAGAACAACTCCAAGATTACCATCGCCAACTCCGACGCAGTCCGTAGGGAGAAAGAGGCGGAGGCCGCAAGGATAGCCGTGGCCGCGGAGAAAGTCCAGGCCGCAAAGGCTCTCGAGGAGGCTTACAAGAGTGAGAGGGAGGCTGAGCTCGCCAGGGCCGAGAGGGAGAAAGCGACCCAGACCGCAAACATCGTGGTTCCCGCCCAGATAGCCAAGGAGAAAGCCATCATCGAGGCTGAGGCCGAGGCTGAGAAGATACGCCGCATGGCCCAGGGCCAGGCAGATGCCATCTTCGCCAAGATGGATGCCCAGGCAAGAGGTACGATGGAAATCCTCTCCAAGGAGGCTGAAGGATTCGGGAAAATGGTCACCAGCGCCGCCGGAGACCCCCAGAAAGCAGTCCTCATGCTCATCGCGGACAAACTGCCTGAACTGGTCAAGACCCAAGTCGAGGCCGTCAAGGGCATCAACATAGACAAGGTTACCGTCTGGGACACCGGCAAGGGAGGAGACGGTAAGAGCACGACAGCTTCCTTCATCTCCGGACTGATGCAGAGCGTACCTCCGCTGGAGGAACTCTTCAAGATGGCCGGCATGGAACTTCCTTCCTATCTGGGAAAGGTCGAGAAGACCCCGTCTAGCGAAGGAGAGGAAGACGTACAGGAATAACGAACAATCATGGCAATAGTAGTAAATATCGATGTAATGTTGGCTAAGAGGAAGATGCCATCCGGCGTCCTGGCCGAGAAGATCGGCATCTCCCCTGCCAACCTGTCCATCCTCAAGACCGGGAAGGCAAAGGCCGTGAGGTTCTCGACCCTTGAGGCCATCTGCAAGGCCCTCGACTGCGAAGTCGGTGATATCCTTGAATACCGGACCTCACCGGAAGGCGAGGATCAGGGCGCATCGAACAACGACAAAAGACATTAACCCTCAACACATATCTTAAACATGCGTGCCATCAAAGAATACAAGAGAGAGGCCAAGGCTGCCCTTTCCGGCAACTGGTCCACCGCAGTGGGCGTAACAGCCATCTTTGTTCTCATTATCGCCGCCATTGAGAGCCCGTCCATCATCACGAGTTCCGGCTTAACGAATCCCGCCAACATATCCACATCCCTCACTCTCGGAATGTCAGCGGTCGGACTCGTCGCCCTTTTCATCATGTGCAACCTGGAGACAGGATACTTCAATTCCTTCAGGGTCTTCTTTGAGGAGAAGGACAAGAGAATGATACACAACATGTTCAACCTGGGATTCAAGAATTATTTCCACATCTTGGGAGGCTTCCTCCTGGTGGGAATCATTTGCTTCCTGGGCGCACTGCTTCTCATCATCCCCGGAATCATCCTGGGACTGGGCTATAGCATGGTTCCCTTCATCCTGGTGGAGGAACCCCAGCTGAGCATACCCGAAACCCTCAAAAAGAGCCGCGAAATGATGAAGGGCCACAAATGGCAGTTATTCCTCCTCGAACTGAGCTTCATCGGATGGATTTTCCTCTCCATTTTCACTCTCGGAATCGGACTTCTTTGGGTGGAACCTTATGTGGTGACGACAATGGTCGCCTACTACGAGGACCTGAAGGAAGAGTACAAGATGAAACAGCAGGACCCTTCCCTGGTGGGTGCATAGCAGCATACCCCATAATCCAACAACAATAAAGACAGTCCCGGACACGCTTCCCCACTGCGTGCCCGGGATGATTCTTTTTGTGGGGGAGGGTGGATGAGTGTCGAGCGCCCGACTCTATCCCCGCTCAGAAAAGCAGGAACTTCAGGAACCCGAACCCCATCAGGATGCAAAGCAGGAAGGTGCTCATGACAAGAAGCGGCAGCATCGGGTCAAGGGCCCTCTCCTCCCTGGTCCAGATTCCCTTGAGATGGATGACGTACAGGGGAAGGGTCACGACAAACAAGTAATGCCAAGGGTCCTGGAACCGGCACAGGCAGTATGCAATCATGCAGGCCCACCCAAGGACTATGAGAACGGTCTGGTACACTCTTGCCCTGTGAAGGCCGAGTTTCATCGCCACCGTCACCCTTGAGGCAGCATCAGTCCTCATGTCCCTTATGTTGTTCACATTCAGAACCCCCATGCTGAAAAAACCCACTCCCGCCGCAGGCAGGATGAGAAGGAATGATTCTACGGTATGTGCCACGACGAAGTATGAACCCAGCACGGAGACAAGTCCGAAGAAAATGAACACGAACAGGTCCCCCAGGCCCCTGTAGCCGTAAGGATTGCGGCCAAGGGTGTATTTCATGGCACCTCCGATGGCTGCGACTCCCAGCATCATGAGGCAGATGGACTCCAGCTTGAGAAGTGAGCCGAAAGATGTCCTGATCATCAGTGCCCCGAACACCAGGCAGCACACTATCACCGTCCCTATGACCCATTTGAACTCCTTCACCGTGAGTCCTCCTTCCATCAGGCCATACTTGGGGCCCTGCCTGTCCTCGGTATCGGTACCGCTGAGGTGATCCCCAAGTTCATTGCTCAGGTTGGAAAGGACCTGAAGGGATGCGGTTGTGAGGAGAAGAAAAAATACAGGCC
This sequence comes from uncultured Bacteroidales bacterium, assembly GCA_905235445.1. Taxonomy (GTDB): domain Bacteria; phylum Bacteroidota; class Bacteroidia; order Bacteroidales; family UBA932; genus Cryptobacteroides. Next base: position 4,503 of record CAJOLJ010000102.1, on the reverse strand, counting down.
ATGCCCCGATTTTGTAATCGGCGGCAGCCAGCATAGTTCCGAGGCACACTCCGCCAAGGGACAGTGGCAGGGTACGGAGCCTCATTGACTTAATTACAGATGATACTTTGCTCATTGTTCAGCTTGCGACTGGGTCTTTCCCCCTCCGGAAGAGGACTTCCTGGGGAAAAGCATCTTGAAAAGAACAGACGCCCCGTGGCCGATGGCCCAGAAAAAGCCTCTGTCCCGCAGGTCGAAGAAAAACTGTTCCCTCGTGGGTCTTCCGGTGGGGCTTTCAAGGGAGCGGAAACGGACTTTCAGGGGAAGTGAAGCGTCACGCCATTTTTCGACTCCGGGGTTGCGGTTGCAGGTGGCGAGAACCCCTGGGGCCACGACCCTGATTATGTCCTTCGCTGCAGCCCTCACGCCGTAGTCGTAGTCACCGAAGGTGTGATGGTAGAATGGTTCAAGGTTGCCGAGGGAATTGTATACGATCCTGGGGACAAGGACCAGGTTGCCGTTGAAAGTATAGCATGGCTCGGGAATGTCGGGGTCTGGACGGACAATCTTTCCCGACTTTGTCCTTCCGCCGTAGCTGAGGTTCCCCTGCGCATCCTCGCAGGTCCCGGCCACGATTGCCCTGTGACGCAGAAACTGGGAAGTCTCCATAAGTGAGGCCAGGGCTCCGTCCCTGAGCAGCGTGTCATCATTTATCCACAGGTAGAAAGAGGGATCCTCCTTCGCCGCCTCGCTCCAGGCGAGCCTCATTCCCTGGTTCCAGAAAAGGGTGCCGTCGCCCTTTATTATGTGGACGCTTGGATAACGCTCGCGAACCGCCTCGGAAGTTCCGTCGGTGCTTCCGTCATCCACCATGTACACGCTCACCCTGTACTTCCCTTCCGACTGCAGGGCATCCCCCTGCAGAAAGCACTGGTCCAGGCAGGACAGAGTCTTCTCCCTGCGGGAATGGACAGTAAGAAGTATGGCTATCTCCTCTCCCATCTCTCCCTAGTCAAGTTTGAGCACAGCCATGAAAGCGCTCTGCGGAACCTGCACCGTGCCTATCTGCCTCATTCTCTTCTTCCCCTCCTTCTGTTTCTCGAGCAGCTTTCTCTTGCGGGTGATGTCGCCTCCGTAGCACTTCGCCGTGACGTCCTTCCGGACCTGGCGCACTGTCTCCCTGGCTATGATCTTTGACCCGATTGCCGCCTGGATGGCCACGTCGAACTGCTGGCGTGGGATGAGGTCCTTGAGCTTGACGCAAATTTTCCTCCCGAAATCATATGCATGGTCCTCGTGGATGAGGGTGGAGAGGGCATCGGCGGGATCGCCGTTGAGGAGGATGTCGAGCTTCACAAGGCGTGCCCTGCGGTAACCCATGACATGATAGTCGAAGGAGGCGTAGCCCTTGGATATGCTCTTGAGCTTGTCATAGAAATCGAACACTATCTCCGAAAGGGGCATCTCATAGTTCAGTTCCACCCTGTCAGCGGTGAGATAGTGCTGGGACACGAGGGTTCCCCTCTTGTCCAGGCAGAGTTTCATGATGGGACCGTAAAACTCGGTGTTGGTTATGACCTGTGCCTTGATGTACGGTTCCTCGATGTACTCTATGAGGGTCGGGGCGGGAAGCCCCGAGGGATTGTGGACATCGAGAACTTCCCCCTTCGTGGTGTATACCTTGTATGACACGTTCGGCACTGTCGTTATGACATCCATGGAGAACTCCCGGAAGAGCCTCTCCTGGACTATCTCCAGGTGAAGCAGCCCGAGGAACCCGCACCTGAACCCGAATCCAAGGGCGAGAGAGGACTCCGGCTCGTAGACGAATGATGCATCATTGAGCTGGAACTTCTCCAGGGTCGTGCGAAGGTCCTCGTACCTGTCAGCCTGCACCGGATACATACCGGCGAAAAGCATGGGCTTCACTTCCTCGAACCCTGAGATGGCATCCTTGCAGGGACTGGCGACATGGGTTATGGTATCTCCCACCTTCACTTCCGCCGCCGTCTTTATGCCCGATATGATGTACCCCACGTTCCCGCAGGAAAGGGACTCGGTGGGGGAAAGCTTCAACTTGAGGACCCCGATTTCATCGGCATCGTATTCCTGGCCGGTATTGAAGAACTTGACCCGGTCCCCCTTGCGGATGGAACCGTTGACTATCTTGAAGTAGGCGATGATGCCCCTGAAGGAATTGAATACGGAGTCGAAGATGAGTGCCTGGAGCGGAGCATCCGGGTCCCCTTTCGGGGCAGGAATCTTCTCGATTATGGCATCCAGAAGCGGAGCCACTCCCTCACCTGTCCTCGCGGACACCTTGTACACTTCGTCAGGGTCGCAGCCAAGAAGTTCGCAGACCTCGTCGGTGACGACCTCCGGACGGGCCGAATCCATATCAATCTTGTTCAGCACGGGGATGATTTCAAGATTATGGTCTATGGCCTGGTAGAGGTTCGATATGGTCTGGGCCTGGACGCCCTGCGAAGCATCGACGACCAGCAGGGCCCCTTCGCATGAGGCGATGGAGCGGGACACCTCGTAGGAGAAGTCCACATGGCCGGGAGTATCGATGAGGTTGAGATAGTATTTCTCACCCTTGTACATGTACTCCATCTGGATGGCATGGCTCTTAATGGTTATTCCCTTCTCCTTCTCCAGGTCCATGTCATCGAGGACCTGGTTCTCCATATCCCTGTCGGCAAGGGTCTTGGTGAGTTCCAAAAGACGGTCGGCGAGGGTGCTCTTGCCATGGTCGATATGGGCGATAATGCAAAAATTACGGATATTGCCTTGTAACTTACTCATTCTCAATCAGAAAGCACTTGTTGCGATGAGGATGGGCAACAATTTTAGATCCAAAAAAGGTCAATCATCGTCGGTGATTTCTAAGATGCAAAGGTAACAAATCTTGTATACTTCTGCAATAAATCGACCAGGTTGATCCCTTAGACAACAACAGCTATAAGAACCGCTTGCGGAGGGGTGAAGCATTAATTATATGGAACTCGGACTGCCACAGTTCGGTAGATAAATTCACGCCAACATCCCGTACATCATAGCTACAATCACTATACGGACCCATGCAAGTCTTTCGCTGAAAATTAGGTGGTTGCAGCAAAACAATCAGAAAGGGCACCCCGAAGGATGCCCAATGAACTTGTCCCGTAAAGAGAGTTATGGTTTGATTAAAACGGAGATCCAGGAATGGCGGGCGCCTCGAACGGCTCGTTATCCATAGTGTACATATTTTTTGACGCAAAGCTATATGACAAAGACCACATACCCTGGTGATTTGACTTATAGACATTTTCAAGGCCCTGCATATGGACAACCGCCAACTTGCGTCCGTCCTGCGATACCAGGTTGGGCATATTTCCACCCAGGTCGTCTACATACATCACCCGGAAGAAAAGTACAGGTTCGTTGAACATGCTGCTCTTGGTTGTGGACGTTTTCCCATACTTACCTATAAAATCGGCCGGTTTCACTGATTCTGCCCGGGTGCGGGGAGTACGGTGTCCTCCCACGGCCGAGTTAGGCCCGCTTGCCAGCGGCAGCCTTACCCACTTGTCATCCTTGGCGTGGCGGTCCACCATAGTCTGGTCTGCCACGTCCTGCAGATATATCTTGTCGTCGGTCATGGCCCAAGGCAGGCAATAAGTGGTCATTTTCACGGATTTTTCATCTTCCGTAGGGGCCCGCATCCTGGATGGGTTGAAGGTCTCATAATGCTTGTAAAGGTGGAACCGGACGTCTTGGAATTTACCTCCCGTCTTTGCCATACAGGAGGTACGCGCAGTCCCGGCCTGCGTGGCATCCAACACAAAGCGCATAAGCGCTTGTTTGCCCGGAGTTCCATCTTCGTAGGCGATGTTGAAAACCTCGGAGGTAGATCTGCTATCAAATTCACGGGATGATGTACCGGTGTGGTCCCAGCCGGTGAAAGTCCAGACGGAGTCCAGCGACATGACAGCCTTGCGAATGTCCACGTCCCCATAATCCAGCATATGCTGGAACATCACCCCCAAGGTTCCTCCTGCGCCAGGCTCATATTTCATTTCCATGCTGCTGCTGGTTAAATAATTGATCATGGCCATTATACGGGCACCCACTTTTATGGCGCCCTGCTCATCCGGCAGGCCGGGGATCTTATCACCACTGGTATTGATACCATTGAAATCAAATGACACAAAGGTAGCAGCGCGGTCGGTAATCGTTGACGCCGTGGGATTCCAGGGGGAACCGACTATACAGACCCACCGGTTGCCATCCGTATCCTGCAACACATCACCGATCATATACAGGCCGGCTCCGTTCGTGGGCCCATTCTCAATATAGGCCGTCTCTTCTCCTGGCACCTCCGGGTACAGTTTGCTGTTGGCCAGGTCGTCCGTGGGGTTCACGTGCTGGTAGTAACGGAATACCACCGTGCTGCCCGGAATGGGGCTGCGCACATCGTTGTCCCCGTACTTCCCGGTGCTGGAAAGCTCGCAGCCCTCCGCATAACGCACAATCCAGCGG